>JALVIU010000036.1 GCA_027028665.1 Candidatus Atribacteria bacterium
TTCTTAAAAGTAGTAGATCCTAATAATGTACTTGGTGGTATCCCTGTTCCATTACATCCAGGTGCATATAAATACTTCAAAGAAAAGGGCTTTAAGATCCCGGATAGATTAAAACCTTAATAAATATACTGTCCCCTTACCCAAATATAGAAAGGAGTGATTTAGGTGAAGACAAATTTTCCCGCAAAACTTTTTCTCATTATTACAATAATTCTTTCTACATATATGCTCATATTTAGCATAGGATTCAGCTCGATTTTTTTAGAGATCTTAAGGGATATATCACTTTCTCTTAATTTTCAGATAAAATTCGTAATGCATATAATAGAGCTGCTTACCTTTGCAGATGTTCAGCATATGGCTATATTTATCGGCCTTATAACAGCACTTGTATTTTTGAAATACCCTATATCTGGAAAGCCAGAGAAAGGAAAAATGAGAGAAAAAGTTCCTTTTTATGATTGGATCATGTTTATACTCGTACTTATCCCATTTCTCTATATCTTTTTTGTTTATAACTCCCTTACCCTAAGACAGGGGATAGTTTACCCTATAGATGTTATATTTGGTAGTATTGCTATACTACTTACCATAGAGGCCGCAAGAAGGATCTTAGGTCTTCCACTTATACTTTTAACTGTGGGCTTTATTCTCTATGGTATATATAATTCCAATTATGATATTAAGAATTTCGTATCCATGATGTATCTTTATAATCTTGGCCTCTGGGGTACACCTGTATGGGTATCTACCTTCTACATCTATTTTTTTATGTTTTTTGCAAATATACTTACACAGATCGGTATGGGTGAATATTTTATAAATAGTGCTACAGCCCTTGCAGGCTCGAAAAAAGGTGGACCTGCAAAGGTGGCAGTACTTTCAAGTGCAATACTGGGGATGATGACAGGTTCTTCAACGGGAAACGTTTTAACAACAGGTGCATTTACTATACCTCTTATGAAAAGGACAGGGTATTCACCTGAAACTGCAGCGGCCATTGAATCTGCAGCATCCACAGGGGGTCAGATTATGCCTCCTGTATTGGGTTCTGCAAGTTTCATCATGGCCGTGTATCTCAGTATGAAATATATAAATATCTCCATTGCAGCAATACTCCCTGCTATTTTATATTTTTTCGGTGTTTATCTATTTGTAGATCTGGAGGCGAGTAAAGCAGGGCTTGTAGGTCTTCCGAAGGATGAGCTCCCCCCGAAGAATGAAATACTTACAAAGGGATATTATCTTATCCCTATCATAGTTCTTATATGGGTACTTGCACAGGGATTTTCTCCACAATATGGAGCAATGGCTGCACTGGGGCTTGCACTTTTTATCGAGTGGTTTGTGTATAATAAAAATCCAAATCGTGATAAGATAATATTTGCTACATTAATTGCAGGTGCTATTGTAGGTCTTTTACTTTTGGGGTTTGAACTCCAGAACCTTCCTCCTATTATTGGTGTAATAATAGTTTTTCTTACACTATTATATGGGCTTTTTGCAAAGAGTGTAAGGCGTATGTCAGATGTGGTGCTTTACTCTATGCGTGATAGCATCTCTGGCTCTCTGGGTGTGGTAATGGCATGCGTTATGGCAGGGCTTATAGAAGGTGTATTGCTCTATACAGGTCTTACATTGAGAATAAGCAATATTTTTATAGCACTTTCTGGGGGACATCTCTTTATTTTGCTTATACTTTCTATGGTTATTGCCATTATTTTAGGGATGGGCATGCCTACACCTGCTGTTTATGTTATTACATCTATTACCCTTGCACCTGCCCTTGTAAAGCTTGGCGTCCCACAGATTGCTGCTCACTTTTTCCTCTTCTTTTTCGGTATCTTAGGCCCACTTACACCACCTGTTGCAGTAACATCCTATGCAGCGGCAGCCCTTGCAGGGGGCGATTTCTGGAAAACAGGGGTACAGGCATTTCGTGCCGCAATTGTTGCACTTATTGTACCTTTTGCATTTGTATATAGGCCAGAACTTCTTCTTGTCCCTGTTAAGTCATGGAGTTTTTTGGTTATAGTGAAGCTCTTATTTTACTTTACCA
>JALVIU010000037.1 GCA_027028665.1 Candidatus Atribacteria bacterium
TCATATAAATTCCCCTCCTTTAAAATATAAGCCTTATATCTATATTATCGTATTTTTTATGAAAAAGTTTCCTCATATTCGAACCTTTTTCATAGTAACAGGATATATATAGGCAGAGACAAAAAAATAAAAATTCTCTAAAAGGAGGTAATAAAATATGAAAAGGTGGATATCTATAAGTTTGTTGTTGGTAATTGTATCTTTGGTAGGTGTAGGAATAGGGCTTGCAAAGGGTGGACCTAATAATAATGTAGACAAAAGTGATTATGTAAGTGCAGGTAACCTTATAGCAAATATTCCAAAAGGGACGCTTTCAAAGGAAGAGGTAGAATCCCTTGTACAGATGAGAGAAGAGGAGAAATTAGCAAGAGATGTATATCTTGCACTTTTTGAAAAATGGAATTTAAATATCTTTGCAAATATTGCAAAAAGTGAACAAACACATACAGATGCTGTAAAGGCACTGCTTGATAGATACGGAATAGAGGATCCTGTAAAGGATGATACCCGGGGGGTATTTACATCAGAAAAAATGCAGAAACTATACAATGATTTGGTAGCACAGGGTAGCAAATCCTTAGAAGATGCCTTAAAAGTAGGGGCCACAGTTGAAGATTTAGACATAAAAGACCTGGAAGATTTCCTAAAAATTACAGACAACGAGGATATAAAAATAGTGTATCAAAATCTCATGAAGGGCTCTCGTAACCATCTAAGAGCATTTATAAGAAACATAGAGAGAAACGGCGATACCTATACTCCACAGTTTATAACAAAAGAGGAGTATGAGCGTATCATATCCTCAGACTGGGAGAGGGGTGCAGTGGATGCAAATGGAAACCTTATAAACAAGGGTAATGGCAATGGAAACGGAAATGGAAAGGGCAATAAAAAAGGAAAAGGTAAGGGTAATGGTCATGGAAATGGAAAAGGTAATAGATATCACGGGAGAAATCACTAATATAGAATCGGGGCCTGGCCCCGATTCTATATATGGATATCTTTAACCTTCTACACCTAATTCTCTCTTTATCTTTTTGTATTCCTCTTCTGTAATCTCTCCCTTTGCATATCTTAGCTTAACTGCATCTAATGCCTCCTGTATAAGCTCATCATCTTTTGTATCTTTATTTTTTAATCCTTTTATTGCATAATATATTACTAATCCTACCACTACCAGAAATATAAGTCCCATAATCCACCCTCCTAATGAAAAATTAAAAAACCGTCCGAAATAACAGGCATGTCCTGTCTCACCAAAACCATCTGCATAAGCAATCATTTTCTGCCTCCCTTTATTTTCCTTTCAAAACTTGATTCATAATAATTTCAAGCTCTTTTATCTTTTCATTTACATTTCCATCTTTTATAGCATCTTTCACACATGTCTCCATATGTTTTTTTAGTACCTCTAAGTTTGCCTTTTTTATAAGTGACATAACAGCAAGTAATTGGTTCGAAATATCTATACAATACTCCTGGTCTTCTATCATTTTTTCTATATGCCTGAGCTGTCCTTGTGCCATCCTTACAAATTTCAATGCCTTTACATGTTTTGGATGTGCTGCCATCTCTTACCTCCTCTTTTATAGATATTTACCCTACCCCCCTGGGTATTATTTAAATACAGTATACTACTATAATATAAAATTGTCAAGTCTCGTGACAAAAACTTTTCTTTAAAAATTTGGCATTTACCTCTTGACAAATTAAAATATAGTGATATACTATACTTAAATTAGTTTATACCCTACCCATCTGGGTAGGGTATAACAAAGGAGGACAAGATGTTATACTACTTTAGTAAAGAAGTAAGTGGAAATTTTGAAGAGGTCGTAACCAAGGTAAAAAAGGAACTTAAAAAAGAGGGTTTCGGGGTACTTGCCGATATGGATGTAAAAAAGACACTAAAAGAAAAATTAGGGGTGGAGTTTAGAAACTACAGGATATTAGGGGCGTGTAATCCTACTTTTTCTCATCAGGCTTTTACGGCAGAAGATAAGATAGGAACAATGCTTCCATGTAATGTAATTGTACAAGAGAAAGGAGATATTG
>JALVIU010000038.1 GCA_027028665.1 Candidatus Atribacteria bacterium
AACTATAAAAGGTCTCTGGAGCTTCTGGAATATGTGAAGAGCCTTGATGATAGGATCTATACCAAATCTGGACTCATGGTAGGCCTGGGTGAAAGCGTAGATCAGGTAGTATCTGTCATGAAAGACTTAAGGAGTATAGATTGTGATATTATCACTATAGGCCAGTATCTCCAGCCTACAAAACATCACCTTGAGATAGTAGAATTTATAACCCCTGAAATCTTCAAAAAATATGAAGAGATAGGGTATGAATTAGGCTTTAAGTATGTTGCCTCAGGGCCATTTGTAAGAAGCTCCTTCCATGCAGAGGACTTTTTCCAAAAATTAAAGGCCCAGGAGAAAGAGGCTATTGCTTAGGAGGTGGGGAAAATGAGAAAATACTTTATTCCTTTGTTGGTATTTCTTTTATTGAGTCTTACAGGATGTGGTATTACTTTAGATATAACCTCTGATGATGTAGCATATACTATAGAAGTAGGAGATATCTTTACTATTACCCTTGAAGAGAATCCCTCTACGGGATATATATGGCAAGGTCCAACCATATCTGATGAAAGTATTGTAGAGCTTATAGGAGGACCAGAGACCATTGGTGGAAGCTCCAATGTGGTAGGTGCACCAAACATGATAAGATGGACCTTCAAGGCAAAGGCAAGGGGTATTGCAGTTATTACCTTTAAATCTATAAGACCCTGGGAGAATAATCCCATAGATAAAAAGAACTTTACTATTTTAGTAAAGCAGATAGATTAATATGCAAGGAGAAATCGTTGTAGATATTACTGTAAGTGGAGCTCAATATAAATATGCATAAGATACCGGATTGCGTGTTTTGTAAGATTGTACATGGAGAACTGGATGCTGCAAAGATCCTGGAAGATAAGGAATTTTTGGCAATTTTAGATATTATGCCAAATACCCCGGGGATGACCCTTATCATAACAAAGAGACATTATGATTCCTATATTTTTGATATCCCTGAGGATGTATATTTGAGATTTCTCTCCTTTACGAGAAAAGTTGCAAAAATGCTTGAGAAAGGTTTAGGGGTAAATCGTGTAGCTATGGTGATGGAAGGTATGGGAATAAATCATGCACATATTAAGTTATATCCTATGCATGGAGTAGAGAAGAAATTTAAAGAGATGTGGGCCCCAGAAAAGGTATTTTTTGAAAAATATGAAGGATATATCACTACAAAAACAGGTCCAGAGGTAGATATAAAAGAGCTTAAAAAATTAGCAGAAAAGATAAAAAAGAGCATAGGTTAGTGTCATATATATGTAAAGGCCAACTCAAATGAATAAACAACCGACACAATATGAAGATGTGAACTCAATAGTCCTACTACTTTTACAAAAATCACAGGAGATCTTAGGGGAAAACCTTTTGGCTATGTATCTACACGGTTCACTTGCCACTGGCTACTATAATCGGGAAAAGGGTAGTGATATTGATTTTGTTATCATTGTGGAAAAGGAAATATCAGGGGAAGTGTTTCAAAGGCTACAAGATATGCTTTATGAGCTAACTCAATATGATCCAAAATTATCAAAAAAATTAGAAGGCTCATATATTCCGAAAGGATGGCTCAAAAACAAAGAACCACCAGAGGGAGTTCGTCCGTACATCAATGAAGGTGCTCTACATCTATATCCCTATGGCTATGAATGGGTACTTGAAAGGTTCCTTATAAGGGAGAAGGGGATAGTGGTTTTCGGCCTACCTCCTATTCGGTTTATTGAGCCCATCTCTATCTCTGAACTTCGCAGGGCAAACTCAAAACTTCTCATCAGAGACTGGAAACCAATGCTTACAGGCTCTTCACGCCTGCAAGATGATGAGTATCAAGCATATGCAGTACTAACTATGTGTCGCTCCCTCTTTCTTTTTAAAAATGGTGAGATAACATCTAAACCAAAGGCTGCCATGTGGGCAAAGAAAGAATTTCCCAGGTGGAGGGAATTGATTGATGCTGCATCAAAATGGTCAAATGGCCAAAGATTTAATCACTTAGATGAGGTGAGGGATTTTATTAA
>JALVIU010000039.1 GCA_027028665.1 Candidatus Atribacteria bacterium
AAGGAGGTTTTCCTAATAATCTATACAACTTAGAAAAAACCTCTTTCATAAGAAAAGCAAGGTCAAGAACCTCTTCCCTATCTATAGAACAATAACATGGATCATGCTTTTTAGGTAAAATATGTATTTCATAAGGAAAACGAGAAGCAAAAGGAGTATATGCTAAAAATTTATTACTCTCTACCACTATACGCTCCCTCTTTCCCCTTGTCTCTTCTCTTATAATGTCGCAATATGGACATCTGTCTTTATATTCATAATAATCTCGTGCACCATTAAGCTCCTCCTCTACTCTTAGAGGAACTACAGGAGTTGCTATGATCTGGGAATGAGGATGGGTAATCCTTCCCCCTGCTTTTTTGCCCTGATTTTTAAAGATTAATGCGTATTTAAATCTTGGGTCCTTTTTAAGATCCAGAATTCTATCTCTATACATCCAGAGGATTTCACTTATTTCTTCCCCTGTAGCATTTGCAAGGTTTTTACTATGCTCAGGAAACTCTACAATAACCTCATTGGCACCCACACCACTCATAAGATCATACAATCCTTCTCCCCATTTCTCCAGCTTCTCTTCTATTTTAAGCACTGGATTTAAATTTGGCACTACTCTAACCCACCAACCAGGAGTGTTTGGCTCTGTACCCGGTTTTCTGTATGCTGTAATCTCAGGGGGAGTCATAGTTTCATGTCCTTCACAAAATGGACAATTTTTCACATCTTCTTCTGTCTCCTTAATTTCTGAAAAGGCATGTGGTCTTTTTGCCCTTTCTGTAGCAATAATTACCCACCTTTCTGTTATAGGATCCTTTCTAAGTTCGCTCATTTTTATCCACTCCTTTTATCTAATAGTTATATATCCTAAAGTCTATGGTAGAAAATGGGTTATCCTCATCTTCTACTTCTGTAAGATAGGCAACAGATTCCTCATCAAACTTGTTTCCATCTACAAAATCCAATAGTGTATTAAATTTATCTACATGATTTTTGAATCTCTTTTTAGCATATTCTACAGCCTGCATAGTGGTTATAAGGAAGGGCCAGTCACTACTTTCCAGAAGAAGAAGTTCTCTGGCTGCCTGATTAAGCATCCTCTCCATTATATAATCATTAGTATCTTTATATCTCTTGGCCGCATCTTCCATTCTCTTTTCCGCTCTATATATTATAGGCCACATCCATTCTGTCTTTTCATTTAGCCAAACAAAATGATAGCCTCCCTCTCCCCAGGAACCTTCAGGGATGCTAATTACTTCAGGAGAAGAGTACTTTTCTATATATTCAGAGTTTGTAATAAGGCCTATATCGTCCATATCACTTATATCCTTAAGTACCTGGCCAATCCATGAAACCCCTTCAAACCACCAGTGACCAAATAACTCTGTATCATATAAAGCACTCACTATTCCAGGAACCTTATACTCATTATAAAAATTTGTAATAAGATTATTTACAAGACCAGTAAAATGGGCTGCATGTTCCTTTACCCTTTCTTCTGTCTTTTCAGGAACATATACTTCTTTTTTCGCAAGATCCCCGGAGGGATCTGTCACCCTCCAATACTGCAATCCACTTATTTCATCCTTCTTATGAAACTCTCTATACCAGAAGTCTCCAGGATATCCCCAATCACCAGACCAGACCTGAAGACCTGTCTCTTTATTTCGTGCAAATACATTTACAAAATCTTCATTGTATTGTATCAGATATGAAAGATAGGTAGTTCTCTTCTTTATATTTAAAATAGTACCATCTTTATACTCTTCTGCAAACTGCTCCCACAGTTTCCTCAGTGCAGGAAATCTATCCATGTATACACCTTTTGGTTCACCACCTTCAAGAACATGGGCATCAACAAAGAAATAGTTAATATTGTTTTCTACTAAAAACTTTTCAATGCCAGGTCTTGGACCCCGTTCTGCATCATAACTCTCAACTGGGGGATTCCAATTATACCCTGGCCTATATGCACACTCTGGGAGCCATATGCCTTTTGGATCTTTGCCAAAATACCTCTTATATGTCTCTCTTCCCACTTTCACTTGGGCAGAGATGGCACTATCCCTTCCCAGAAGTGGAAGATATCCATGGGTTGCGGCACAGGTAATAATCTCTATGTATCCACCATCCTGAAGTTTTTTAAATGCATGCACCACGTCTTCATTAAACCTATCTTTATAAGTAGAATAGATATCTCTATACCAATCTACATAAAATTGTGCTACCTTTTTGTATGCCCATTTTCCTCTCTTATCAAACCTCTTGACATCCTTTTCTGCAAGATAGATCTTATTTTCTATGTATTTTTTAAACTTTTCATTAAAGTATGTATCTGTAAGTTGCTCTACAAGAATAGGTGTAAGATTTATGGTTATATAAGGTTTATATCCTTCTTCTACAAGGTCATAAAGCACTTTAAGAAGAGGAATATATGTCTCAGATAGAGCCTCATGGATCCATTCTTCACCAAAGGGCCAAACTCCTGCCTTCCTGCAATAGGGAATATGTGTATGCAAAACTAGATTAAAAAATCCCTTTTTCATTTTCTTCACTCCTTTTTATTATCCCCCACAACCTCTTATGAGAAGGAATTATATCTATTATACTTTTAGAAACCAGGGAAGAATTATGTCTTATTACATCTTTATCCACATACACAAAATCAGAAAGTATTATATTTTTTGCATATTTCCTTAAGATATTATAATCTATTTCTACAAGTTTTGCAAATTCTTTCTCGTATTTAGAAAGCACCTCTTCATCTACCTCTCCATTGTTTACCAGGACATAATCTATTTTATCCATTTTTAAGTATCTAAGAAGTTCTCGCAGGTGATCTGATGCTGTAAAGTCATCGGTTTCTCCTGGTTGAGTCATAATGTTTACTACATACACTTTAGGAGCAGGAGAAGCCTTTATTGCCTTTTGTATCCCTTCTACTAAAAGATTTGAGATAATGCTTGTATATAAACTTCCTGGACCCAAAACAATTATCTCAGCATTATATATAGCATCTATTGCCTCATCCAGTGGATATACCTTATCTGGCTCTATAAACAATCTTTTTATCTTTTTCCCGTAAGAAGGGATCTTATCTTCTCCCTTTATTACCCTTCCATCTATAAACTCTGCACATAATGTTACAGATGAAAGGGTAGAAGGTAAAACCCTTCCTCTTATAGAAAGTACCTTACTCGTCTCCCATATAGCCCTTTCGAAATTTCCTGTGATATCTGACATTGCAGCAATAAGGAGGTTGCCAAAACTATGCCCCTTTAGTTCACCCTCCTTAAATCTATACTGAAAAAGTTCTGTCATAAGAGGTTCAGAGACAGCAAGTGCAACAAGACAGTTTCTTATATCTCCAGGGGGCAGTATTCCCATATCTCTTCGAAGACGACCCGAACTCCCACCGCTATCTGATACGGTAACAATAGCGGTAATGTTGCTTGTATAATATTTAAGGCCCCTAAGAAGAGTGGAAAGGCCCGTCCCTCCACCTACTGCTACGATCTTAGGACCCCGCCTGAGATATCTCTCTCTATATATAATCTCAGGTACCTCTTTTTCCCTATGGGGAACGATTTCTTTAAACACAGAGAGGTTCATCCATCTAAGTCCTAAAACCATCAACACAACACCTATAGCAACAATGAATGAGCCTATAATTTTGTTTTGCCCAAATAGGCTAAATCCAAAATCTTTAAAGGCACGGAAAAAATCTATAGGAAGGATAATGAGGAGTCCCCATCCAAACAGGAATAGACCACCTATAGAAATAAGGGCATATCTTTTTACCCTCATTCCCGGGTAAAACCACTTTATAATATTGAAGAAGGTCCCTTTAAGATCCATATATCTTTGGTAAAGCTACATTTTTTCTAAAGCAGTAACCCCTACAAGGGTAAGAGCCTTATTCAATATGATCTTTGTAGCACCAACAAGATAGAGTCTTGCAAGGGTAAGGGATTTATTATCCCCTAATACTTTGCAACTTGTGTAGAACTTGTGAAAGGCAAATGCAAGGTCCTGTAGGTAATTTATAAGTAGATGAACGGCATAATGTGTTGCTGCTTTTCTAAGTATATAAGGGTATTTTATAAGGGATTTCATAAGCCTTACCTCATCTTCATGTACTAAAAGAGTAAGATCCGGGTTAACCCCTTTTATAGATATATTCCTTTCTCTTGCCTTTTCAAATATGCTTGAAAGGCGGGCATATGCATATTGCATATAAAACATAGGATTATCCTTTGTCTCATGTCTTGCCTTATCAAGATCGAATTCAAGATGGGCATCTGCACTCTTTGAGACATAATAAAAACGCGCCACATCTTTACCTACTTCATTCAAAAGCTCTCTTAATGTAACAAATTCCCCTGCACGAGTAGACATACCTATATTTTTACCCTCTTTTATTAAAGATACAAATTGTACAAGAAGTGCTTCAAAATCTTCTTCTGGATAGCCGAGTGCATGTATTCCTGCTTTCATTCTCTTTACATATCCATGATGATCTGCACCCCAGACATCTATAATCTTATCGAAACCGCGCATGATTTTATCATAGTGGTATGCCAGATCCCCTGCGAAATATGTAGGAATACCATTGCTCCTTATAAGTACCCTATCTTTATCATCTCCAAACTGGGTTGTCTTTAACCATAAAGCCTCATCTTTTTCATAAGCCAATCCCTTTCGCTTTAGGTACTCTATCACCTTTTCAAATATATGGTTATCATATAGCGTCTTCTCACTAAACCAATTGTCAAATTCTACACCGAAATCTAAAAGATCTTCCTTTATTCCATCCAATATTTTGTTTAATCCATATTCTTTAAAAAAGTCAACATCCTTCTCTACAACTTCTCTTCCATATTTTTCAATAATCTCACGGGCAATATCCTTTACATATTCCCCTTTATAACCATCTTCAGGAAAGGAAGAAGGCACACCTACAATCTCCTTTGCCCTCTCTTTTATAGAAATACCCAACATCTCCATCTGCTTTCCTGCATCATTTACATAGTATTCTCTCTGAACATTATGGCCAACTTCTTCCAAAATACGAGAGAGGGAGTCACCAAATGCTGCATGTCTACCATGGCCTACATGAAGAGGACCTGTAGGATTAGCACTTACAAACTCCACTTGTATCTTCAATGGTTTCTCAACCATTCCTCTTCCGTATTCCTTTCCCTTCTCATTTATTACTTTGATTTCTCTATAGAGAAATTTATAGGATACGAAAAAGTTTAAAAAGCCATTTACAAACTCTACTTTATTTATATATTCATCATCTTCAGAAAAGGCACCTATAAATACATCACTTATATCTTTTGGTGATTTTTTAACAATTTTGGCCAAAACTAAAGGAAGATTAGAAGATAAGTCTCCAAATCTTTCATCTCGAGGAAAATCTACAATAATAGGAGGATTTCCCCAATTATTAGTAGAAACAATATGCTTAAGCTTCTTTGTTATATAAGAAATTACCTCTTCCATGAGCACCTCTTTAAAAATTTATATAAAAAAATAAAAGCGCCCGAGAGGATTCGAACCTCCCACCAAGGGCTTAGGAAGCCCCTGCTCTATCCGAATGAGCTACGGGCGCTTTTTACACTATTATATAATACTTTAAAGTTGCAAAAATGTCAAGCCTTACAAAGTTTATTTCAAAGAATCTATTATAAAATCTATCTTTGACTTCTGTGCATCATATTCATCCTTGGGTAAAATAATTACAACACCTAATCCATCTGTGCCCTCTTTAGGTTTTTCAAAAATTACACCATAATAAACCGTATCTTTCATCCCTGGGAAAGGAGCCTTGGGTATCTTTATCATCATTTTTGCACCATCTTTGTATCTCTCTGGCCCCTCTACTATTTCTGTACCTTCAATGTCCATCTCCTCAGGTGCCTTTTTTAATGCCTCCATTATATAATCTATAGTAACCTCTTTTCCCTCTTCTGTATCCAGAAGTCCTAATCCTGCACCTACAATATATCCCTTTGAAAGATCTCCATATAGCACATACTCATCATCATCTTCTAATAATGTAAGTCCTTTAGGAATCATTACTTCAAATTTGCCTTCAGGATGTTTATACAAAATAAAGTCATCTGGATTTACATTTTCTTTATTGACTTTTGGT
>JALVIU010000040.1 GCA_027028665.1 Candidatus Atribacteria bacterium
CCAGAAAAGGGTTCTATAAATGCAGTATGGGCAGCATGGGATGAGCCTGCGATTGGGGCACTTCAGGCAATAGTTGCAGCAGGTAGACAGGATGAGATAATAATAACAGGGATAGATGGAACAGATCAGGCATTAAAATATATAAAAGAAGGTGGGCCATTTATTGCAACAGTAAAACAGGATTTCAAAGGCATGGCAAAGGTACTTGTAAGAGAGATTGAGCGTGTATTTAATGGAAAGGGTGTAAGTGATAAAATCATATATGTACCTGGAAAACTTATCACAAGAAGTGATCTGGAGTAATATATAGAGGGGGGTTTATCCCCCTTTATATATTAAAGGAGAAATGATGCTTCTTGAAATGAGAAATATCACAAAAAAATATCCTGGGGTAATAGCCCTTTACAAAGTAGATTTTGAACTTAGAGCAGGTGAGGTGATGGCACTTATCGGTCAAAATGGTGCAGGGAAAACCACACTTGTAAAAATATTAGCAGGAGCAGTTAGACCATCCGAAGGAGAAATATTTTTAAAGGGAAAAAGGATATCTATAAAGAGCCCTGAAGTTGCGTATAGTCTGGGGTTTTCTTTTATATATCAAGAAGGTGGACTTATAAATGGCTTATCAGGTATAGAAAATATATTTATAGGCAGACACTATCCCAAAAGAAGAGGAATAATAAACTGGAGAGAACTTACAAAAAATGGCGAAGAACTTAAAAAAAGATTTAATATAGAGGTGGAGCTTAAAAAACCTGTAGAGCATCTTTCTCCCCTTGAAAGAAAAAAAATAGAGATACTTAAGGCACTCTCCAGGGAACCAAAAATACTTGTACTTGATGAGCCAACAGCATCTCTTACCAAAAGAGAAACAGATCAGTTATTTAATATAATAAAATCCTTGAAAAAACATGGTATAGGGATAATATATATATCACACTTCTTAGATGAGGTATTTAAGGTAGCAGATCGTATAACTATCCTGCGAGATGGGAAAAGAGTGGCTATGTTACCTCTTGAAAAGGCAACGAAGGATATGCTCATAATGTATGAATTGGGAGAGGAAATAAAAACTTTTAAAAATATAGGATCTCAGCAATTTCAGAAAGAAAAAGCACTTGAAGTAATCAATCTCTCCACATCCTCAGGATTAAAAAATATAAACTTTACCCTTCATAGAGGAGAAATATTAGGTATATTTGGTCTGGGGGGACAGGGAAAAACAAGACTTGCTATGACACTTATGGGAAATGAGGCTATATTAGATGGGGAAATAAAAATATATGGGGTAAAGGTAAATATTTCATCTCCTATGGGTGCACTAAAAAAAGGTATAGTCCTTATACCACAGGATAGAACAAAACATGGAATAATTGAAGAGCTCTCTATCGCCCAGAATCTTACACTCCCCATACTTTCAAAAATAGTATATAAAAAATTACCTCTTGTATTAAATTTAAAAGAGGAGAAAAAACTCACCTATAAAATAATGAGAGAACTAAATATAAAGGCAAAAAATCACAGGATTCTCATTAAAAACTTATCAGGGGGGAATAAACAAAAAGTAGTAATAGGCAAAGGAATACTTAAAAAGGCTTGCATTTTCATATTTGATGAGCCTACCCAAGGGCTTGATATTAAGGCAAGAGAAGAGGTGTATGAACATCTTATAAGACTTTCTAATAAGGGCATAAGTCAAATAGTGATAAGCAGTGATATAGACGAACTTTTTAAAATTACACACAGAATAATGGTAATGAAGGATGGAACTATAAAAAACATTCTTCCCACCAAAGAAACTACCTCTCACGAAATACTCTCTATATCATATGGAGGGAACAATGAACATATTTAAAAAATATGGCACCCTTATTGCACTTGTCTTTATATATATAGGTTTTTCTCTTTTTGCACCAAAGACATTCCCTACAAGTAGAAACCTAATAAACATATTGTTACAAATATCACTTCTAACAATTATATCTCAAGGGGCCACTCTGATAGTAATTATAAAAGATTTTGATCTTTCAATAGCTGCGATTTCCAGTCTTGGAGGAGTACTTGCTGCAGGCCTTATGGTAAATGGTGTAAATATATATATTGCAATACTTATAACACTTATAATAGGAGTAATTATGGGGATAGTAAACGGTCTTATTGTGTCAAAACTAAATATATCTTCATTCATTGCAACACTTGCCACATCCACTATAATAGGTGGAATCACATTTTGGTATACACAGGGCTCCACTATATTTTCAGGCATTCCAGATAGTTTCTTAATTTTTGGTCAGGGAAAAATATGGGGGATTCCCATCCCTACAATATTTATGTTTCTTATACTGATAATTACATGGTTTGTTCTTTCATATACAGAATTGGGTCGAAAATTTTATGCTATAGGAGGAGGACCAGAGGTGGCAAGACTATCTGGCATAAATGTGGATAAGACACGAGTAATAGCCTTTGCCATCTCAGGGCTTTTTGCTGCATTTACAGGGATATTACTTGCATCAAGGCTTGGCTCTGCACATCCAACTGCAGGTGGAGGGTATCTTCTTAAATCCTATGCGGCAGTATTTTTAGGTATGACTGTATTTGGCGAGGGAAAGGCAAATGCATTTGGCACATTTGTTGGTGCACTTATAATGGGCATCCTTGCAAATGGCCTTACAATACTTGATGTTCCATACTACTTCCAGGATATGCTCACAGGAGTAATCATAATTATTGCCCTTGTTGCAAAAGGAGTGAAAATATGAAAAATAAATTGGTAGTTTTTGATTTGGGCACATCTTCTCTAAAAGTTTCGCTATTTGAAAAAGACAGAGGTTTTATTTCAAAAAATGCATTTTCATATCCTACATATACTAAAGATGGATCTATAAGACAGAATATAAAGGATTGGGAAAATGCATTCAAAAGCGCTATTAGATGGATAGATAATATCTCCTCATGGGAAAATATCCTATGTATATCTTTTACAGGACAAATGGAAGATATCATATTCATAGATGAAGCTGGGAATCCTGAGGAAGATGTTATTTTATATTCAGACCCTGGTGGGCAAAGTGAGGTAGAGGATATAAATTCTCTATTTGGAAAAGATAAATTATACACTATACTTGGAAATTATATAAATGCAATGATGCCCCTTACGAAACTCTATAGAATGAAACAGGAAGAAAAGTTAGAAAGGGTCTCAAAAATAATTCTGGGAGGAAAGGATTACCTTATATATCTACTTACAAAAAATGTCGTTACAGATCCAACAAATGCATCTACTACAGGGCTCTATAATATAAGGGAAAAGGATTGGGATAATGAACTTTTAAACCTTTTAGGGCTTAAAAAGAGTAAACTTCCAATAATATACCCCCCAGAGGAAGTAATTGGGATAACAGATGAAACTACAGAGAAAGAACTTGGTATCCCCTCTGGGATAAAGGTGATAAATGGCATAGGAGATGCAGGTGCATCTGCAATAGGTGCAGGTATAATAAAAGATAAGGCTTCCTATATCTATCTTGGGACTACAGGGTGGATAGCCTTTTCGAGAGGAAACATTATAGATAAGAAAATAGATGGCATATTTACATTGGACTTTATAAATAATATGTATCTTATAATAGGTGCACCTTTAAATGTAGGGAAAGTATATGAATTTCTTAAAAAAATATTTAATAATATAGATATTTCAACATATCAGGTGAGAAATCTCCCTATATTTTTGCCCTATCTTTTGGGCGAAAGAAGCCCATTTACAGATCCTATGGCACTTGCCTCATGGATAGGAATAAATGGAGAGACCCAGAAAGAGGATCTAATACTTTCTGCTATGGAAGGCGTAGCTTTTTCAATATATCATACAGCTATCTCACTTATGGATGAAAAAGATATACCTCACGAAATTATCCTTACAGGTGGTGTTACAAAAAGCAAACTCTGGTGTCAAGTATTTGCAAATGTATTTGGGAGTAAGATTATAATTCCTTCTATAGAGGATTCGCCTACAATGGGTGCTTATCTTATAGGGGCAAAAAGTTCAGGGTGGATAAATAATTTAAAAGAGGCAAAAAATAAAATAAAAAAAATATATGAGAAAGATACAAATAAATCAATTAAACATAAAAATAGATTTAACATATATAGAGAGCTCTATCCTTTGTTGAAAGATACTTATCATAGATTAAGGAGCTGATAATATGGTGTATTTTGGTGATTTTGGTGGACAATTTGTACCTGAAATACTTACAAAGGCACTAAAAGAATTAGAAGATGCATTTCTTAGTATTAAAGATGATAAAGAATTTCAAAAAAAGCTGAGTTTTTATCTTGAGGAATATGCAGGACGTCCTACCCCACTTTACTTCGCAGAGAACCTAAGCAAAAAATACGGTGGAAAAATATATCTGAAGAGAGAAGATCTCTTACATACAGGTGCACATAAGATAAATAATACTCTCGGCCAGGTACTCCTTGCAAAAGAACTTGGAAAAACAAGGGTTATAGCAGAAACAGGGGCAGGACAACATGGTGTTGCAACTGCTACAGCAGCTGCACTCTTTGGGCTTGAATGTGAGGTTTATATGGGGGAAGAGGATATAGAGAGGCAAAAACCAAATGTGTTCAGAATGGAAATGCTTGGTGCACGTGTAATCCCTGTATCATCTGGCAGTAAAACATTAAAAGATGCGATAAATGAGGCACTGCGAGATTGGGTTACAAATGTAAAAACCACACATTATGTAATAGGTTCTGTAGTGGGTCCACACCCCTACCCTATAATGGTAAGGGAATTCCAGAGGATCATAGGGAAAGAGGTAAAAAAACAGATCATAGAAAAAGAAGGAAGATTGCCAGACTATATAGTAGCATGTGTAGGAGGAGGAAGCAATGCAGCTGGAATATTTTACGATTTTATAGATGAAGGGCCAAAAATCATAGGGGTTGAGGCAGGAGGAAGAGGACTTGACACCGAATATCATGCAGCCACTTTAAACAAAGGAAAGATAGGGGTAGTTCATGGTTCGAAGACATATATACTTCAGAAAGATGGTCAGATTACCCCTACTCATTCTGTATCTGCAGGGCTTGACTACCCGGGGGTAGGACCTGAGCATAGCTTCTGGAAAGATTCAGGAAAGGTAATTTATGATACTATAACAGATGATGAGGCAATAGATGCATTTTTTGAACTATCTCGCACCGAAGGTATTATACCTGCACTCGAAAGTGCACATGCAGTTGCTTATCTTAAAAAACTAACAATCACCCAGAAAGATATAATAGTTATTAATCTCTCAGGTAGAGGGGACAAAGACCTGGACAATGTAAGGAATTACCTGAGAGAAAGGGGGGAGAGAAGATGAAGAAAAAATTTCTCGCATATTTTACAATGGGCTACCCGGATATAAAGACAACAGAAGAAGTAATAAAGGGAGCAATAAGAGGTGGAGCAACAGGAATAGAGATAGGTATCCCCTTTTCTGATCCTGTTGCAGATGGAAATACCATTCAATATGCCCACAATTTTGCACTTAAAAATGGTATTAAAATAGATGATATATCCTCTCTTCTAAATAGATTAAATGATTATTTGTCTCGAGCAGATTTTTATATAATGGCATATCTAAACACCATAATAAATGCACCAGTTGGTATGGAAAACTTTTTAAAAGAGGCCAGAACATATGGGATAAAAGGGCTTATACTACCTGATTTACCATTTTCTGAAATAAAAAGGGGCAAGCTTTTGCTTGATTTCCCCCTTGTACTTTTTGCAACCCCTGATACAGATGATAATGACTTAAAAGAATATGCCTTATATAACCCCCCATTTATCTATTATATTGCCCGATATGGGACAACAGGCGAAAGAGACACCCTACCTGAAGATATAAAGGAAAGGATAAAAACTATAAGGGAAAAAATAGATATTCCAATATATATAGGGTTTGGTATATCTAAACCAGAACATGTTAAGGAACTTTATGAAGTTGCAGATGGTGTAATAGTAGGTAGTCACCTTATAAAACTTATGATACAACATGAAGGAGAAAGTCCGGAGGCTATAGGAAAGCTTATAGAAGGTGAAGTTAGAAATCTATTAAGTAAGGTATGATAATTCAGGCAACAAGAGATAGGGCTAAA
>JALVIU010000041.1 GCA_027028665.1 Candidatus Atribacteria bacterium
TTGAAAGGCCTTTTGGATAGGATAGAGAGGGGAGATGTAAAAGAGGTGATAATCGCTACAAATCCTGACATCGAAGGAGAAGGTACAGCCCTTTATATAGCAAAACTCCTAAAGAATAAGGGGGTAAGGGTAACACGTCTTGGATATGGGATACCTGTAGGTGGAGATCTGGAGTTTGTGGATGAGATAACCCTTTCACAGGCTATAGAGGGTAGAAAAAAATTAGACATTGAGGAGTAGTGAAGATGAGTAAAAAACTTAAGATAGAGTTAATTTTAAAAAACGATGAAAAAGAGATATATGTACCAGAGGGGACTAAGGTTATAGATCTTATTGATGACTATAAAGACTATTTTGAAACAAGGATTATTGCATGTAAGATAAACAATGAGTTGAAGGATCTAAGAACTCATCTTACAGAGGATTGCAAATTAGAGCTTTTGGATCGATCTGATGCAGATGGTATGTTGGTTTATAGAAGAACACTTACATTTATAGCCTTTATGGCAGCAAGTAGGAGGTTTCCTAATAGAAGACTATCCATTATGCATTCCCTTGGCCCAGGATATTATTTTGAGTTTGTAGATGTGCCCATATACCCAAATGACCTCTTGATTCTTCAGGAAGAGATGAAAAATATTGTAAATGAGAATTGTGAAATAATAAGGGAATTGCTTCCCAGGGATGAGGCTTTTAAGATTTTTAAAGAGAAAGGATATGAAGATAAGATAAAACTTTTTAAATATTTACCCGATGAAAAAATTAAAATATATAGATGTAAAGAATATGTAGATTATCTTTATGGATACCTTGCCCCATATACAGGATATGGAGAGCTTTTTGAATTGAAATATTACCCTCCAGGATTTATCTTAACATTTCCAAAAGAAGATAATCCCAAAGTAATACCCCCTTATAAGGAGCAGAGAAAGATTGCATCTATCTTCCGTGAATATGAGAAGTGGGGAAGAATATTAAGTGTAGAAAATGTAGGAGAGTTAAATGAAGTAATAAAGAATGGTGATATACAAACCCTAATATTAGTCTCTGAAGCTCTTCATGAAAAAAAGATGGCACAGATCGCAGATCTTATCGCACTTTATAGAGATAGAATAAAGCTTATACTTATTGCAGGGCCTTCTTCTTCTGGAAAGACTACATTTTCAAAAAGGCTCTCTATAGAACTTATGGTAAATGGCTTTAGACCTATAACTATTTCCCTGGATAATTATTTTGTAGAAAAGGATAAGACACCTCTGGATGAAGATGGAAAACCCGATTTTGAATCAATATATGCATTGGACCTGGACCTTATAAATGAACATCTCACACTTTTATTAGAGGGAAAAGAAGTCATACTTCCAAAATACGATTTTAAAACAGGTAAAAGAACAGAAGGAAAGAAGCTTAGAATGGAAGAGGATCAAATATTGGTAATAGAGGGTATACATGGCCTAAATGATTTACTTACAAGTTCTATACCTCATGATAGAAAGTTTAAGATATATGTAAGTGCGCTTACACAGCTCAATATAGATGATCATAATAGAATTCCTACAACAGATGTAAGAAAAATACGAAGAATGGTAAGAGATTCCAAATTTAGAGGCTACAGTGCACTTAATACATTAAAGATGTGGCCTTCTGTAAGAAGGGGAGAAGAGAAATGGATCTTTCCGTTTCAAGAAGAGGCAGATGCCATGTTTAATTCAGCACTTGTATATGAATTAAGTATTCTAAAAAAATATGCAGAACCACTTCTTAAAAAGATAGATAACTCTCACAAAGAGTATGCAGAGGCAAAAAGACTTTTAAGATTTTTAAGCTATTTTCTCCCTGTGGATCATTCACACGTCCCCCATACATCAATTATAAGAGAGTTTATAGGGGGAAGTTGGTTTAAATATTAAAAAGAGGAGGCTCTTGCTTCCTCTTTTTATCTTCCAGGGCATCCTCCAGTAGGTGTAGCACCTGTTGTACCTCCACTTCCTCCAGATGTGTCTTCCCCAGATGATTCAGGTGTAAGCTCTATATT
>JALVIU010000042.1 GCA_027028665.1 Candidatus Atribacteria bacterium
TACCTGAAATGCGCGCACCTAAAACACAACTTAAACCATTTGCCCCTCCAATTTTTGCCGATCTTTCCAATACAGGTGCAACAGCAGGGTGTACATGCCGAGATGCAAAACAAAGCACAGGACTATCCCCTGCTGCTTTCTTACATTCATAAGCTGCAGTAGCCCAGGCAGAGCTACTTGCTAAAATACCCAAAATAGGTGTTTCAAATATACCAAATTCACTATATGGACCCTCTATCCTTATTATAGTCTCATATGCAGAAAAGCTCTCTCCTTCAGGTATCGCCCATATTTTTACATTCTTATCCTTTAGAATATAAAGCACCTCAGGCAAACCTGCAAATATACCATTTGCACGAGGAAATATTTCTGCAGTTACAGGTGTGTTCTCCAAATGTAAATGCCTCAGGATCTCCTGAGCCCTTAAAAAATAAATATCGGTTGTATATCCCTTTAGTATTTCCTCATGTGTTGCAGAAAATAGTCTGTCTCCCTCTATTTGAAAAGATATTGCCTGCTTTGTGTCTTTTAGTTCCTCCATAAATCACTCCACTAAGCTCTCCAAAGGACAACAAGTAGGATCGAAAGTATCATAAAAACTACAGCAAGAACTGTAGTAAGTTTTGCGAAAAATTCATCAATCTTTCTTCTTTTTCCACTCCTATCTGCAACTGTTCCCCCACCAAAAATACCAGATGCTACACTCTGCTTTCGATGTTGAAATACCACAGATGCAATAAGTCCTAAGGACACAAGAATATGAATAACAGATAAGACTCCTACCACGTTTCTTTCACCTCCATATTATTTCTAAACTATTAAAGTGCACCCTTAACAATGGCAGAGAAGCTATCCACCTTAAGACTTGCTCCTCCCACCAGTGCACCATCTATTGTTTCTTCTTTCATAAAAGACGATATATTATCTGGTTTTACAGAACCTCCATAGAGGATTCTTACCGCATCTTTGACATTATCGTCAAACATATCTGCCAATATCTTTCTTATAAAGTCTATCACCTCTTTTGCATCAGAAGATGTAGCTGATTTTCCTGTACCAATTGCCCATATAGGCTCATAAGCTATAACGACCTTTTTCATCTGTTCCTTTGATAGGCTCTTCAATTCGTTTCTTAGTTCACCTTCTACTACTTTAAAGGTATCCCCAGCTTCTCTCTCAGAAAGAGTTTCACCCACACATAGAATAGGTGTAAGTCCATGGTCAAATGCGGAGATAACCTTTTTCTCAATTAGATCACTTTTTTCACCAAAAATACCCCTTCTCTCTGAATGTCCCAATATCACATACTCACATCCTATATCCTTCAACATAAGTGGCGAAATCTCACCTGTAAAGGCACCTTTTTCCTTAAAGTACATATTTTGCGCACCAAGAGCAATATTTGAACCATCTATCACATCTTTTACATCAGAAAGGGCTGTAAAGGGTGGACATACAACAATATCAACACTATCTATCCCAGAAAGCTCTTTAACAAGTCCCTCAACTAACTCTATGGCTTCTTGGTTTGTCTTATTCATCTTCCAATTGCCAGCTATAAACTTTCTTCTCATGGCTCCTCCTCTTTATATAGAATATGGGCCCCAAAAAGGCCCATATTCTATTACTCTTATATCTATTATATCCCTTTACTTACTATATACTCAATAAGATCTACTACTCTATTGGAATAACCCCACTCATTATCATACCAGGAGATGACCTTTACAAGGTTATCCTGGATAACCATGGTAGATAATCCATCAAATATAGAAGAATGAGAATTTCCTATGATATCTACGGATACTAATGGATCCTCAGTATATTGCAAGATCCCTTTAAGCTCTCCCTCTGCTGCCTCTTTCATAGCATTATTCACTTCTTCTACTGTAACTTTTTTCTTAAGTACTGCCACCAAGTCCACTACCGAACCGTCAAACGTAGGTACTCTCATTGCCATTCCATGCATTCTACCTGTAAGCTCTGGTATAACCTTTGTTGTAGCAACAGCTGCCCCTGTAGTAGTTGGGATAATAGACATAGCAGCTGCCCTTGCCCTCCTTAAGTCTTTATGTGGGGCATCCATAAGTCTCTGGTCAGCAGTATAGGAATGCGTTGTGGTCATAAGTCCTTTTTCAATACCAAATCTATCGTTTAAAACCTTGGCAACCGGTGCAAGACAATTAGTAGTACAGGATGCATTGGAGATGATGGTATGCTTTTCTGGATCATACATCTCATGATTTACACCAAGCACTATAGTAATGTCTTCCCCCTTTGCCGGTGCAGAAATAATTACCTTCTTGGCACCTGCTTTAAGGTGCATAGCAGCTTTTTCCCTTTCTCTGAAGAGTCCTGTGGATTCTACCACTACATCAACACCTAATTCTTTCCATGGGAGCTCCTCAGGATTTCTTACACTAAGAACTTTTACTCTTTTCCCCCCAACTTCTATATAGTCTTCTCCATACTTTACCTCTTCATCAAGTATTTTATGGATAGAATCGTATTTTAGAAGATGAGCAAGTGTTTTTGCATCTGTAATATCATTTACAGCTACTACTTCAAAATTTTCTTTTTTCGCTTTAAGATAAGCCCTAAAAACAAGTCTACCAATTCTTCCAAAACCGTTAATTCCAACCTTAACCTTTGCCATTTTTCTACCTCCTTTATGTTACTAAAGTATTTCAAAATACCTACAATATTATACTATAAATCTCCAAACTTTATATTAAAGGAAAACGGAAATATATCATTTTTATAAATCTTTGGTCTAAAAGAAATTAAAATCCCAAGTGCCTGAAATGTCCTTTCAAAACCTGCCTCAGACTGAGAAACTGTATCTATGGGATAATGCCAGAGTAAAACAGGTATATCAAAAAAGAATTCTATCTTTAGCCCTATTACATTATCATAGATAGCAAACTCCTCCACATCTCTTTGTTCGTGGAGTCTATTGAAGTACGATCTTTCTCCATTGGGATATTCAATGTATTTTCTGGGATTTTCTCTTTCAAAAAGAGAAAAATTAAACTCTATCCCAAACCAGACATCATAATCCATAAAAGAGACATTATGAAGAGAGTAATCTATCCTGATAGCTGAATCACCTTTGAGCATAAAGATGTCCTTATTAAGATTAAGAGGCAAAAACTCATCCTTTACCCAGACATGTCCCTTTCGCAAAAGAGAAATCCTTATAATATCTTCTCCTTTTTCTATATTGTATTTATAGGGAAGAATAGTAAAATCCCCCTGTTCACCATATTTTGTCCTGTAAAAATCTTCAATTTTTGTACCATCTTTTAGGAAATGATCCATAAGGGAATATCTATTGTGCCAATCATATACAAGATAATTTTCAAGACCCTCTTCTTTAGCAACTACTATCTCATGTATACTCTTCCCCTCTTCTTCCCCTGGTGATTGGGCCTGTTTTATCTTTGTATGATATGCCTCAAACCTCCTTCTCAATGTATCCGTTATATTTAGATCCTTTTTCCTATAATCAAGCTCATATATAGAACCTCCATAAGAAGGCTTTAAGGCCAAGGAGAGGTCTTGATTTTTAAGTATGACCTCTTTTTTGCCATCTCTGTCTATATCTATATCTTCTACAATCAATCCTACATCTTTCTCTATCACCTTTTCCGCCTTAATAAGGTTCTTATATATATTTGCACGAAGATGTGGGAGATAGAGTCCCCCAAAGACACCGTGCCAATATGCATCATTTGCCTGTGCCCTAAGTAGATACTCATATGCCAGGGAATTATCCTCTGTTTTTTGACTGAGATAGAGCATCTTTTTGTGCATATTATTTGCCTCATCATATTTTACAAGAAAATTTCTCCATGAAGTACCCCTTAAGAATTTACGATATTTTGCATATCGTTCATCTTTACTGAAAATCTCTTCTGCTTCTTGGAGTTCTAAAGTAAGTTCAGAAGGTAAGGCCCATTCTGTCATCTCTCGATACGAGCCATCAGGTAAATAAACAAGACTTTTGGGAGGAATTTTCTCTACTATTTCAGAAAAGGTAAGGATCTCGATCCAATCACTATTTTCTGTAAGTAAAGAGAAAAAATCTCTAAGCCAATTTTTATTATAAACAAGATCATATGTACCAGGCCATACGCCAAACTTTTCTCCATCATCTGCAAGAACCAAAATTCTTCCCTGTCCACTTGCAGATTTTAAAAATGCTATACTTTTTTCTGGATCTTTAAATGGGATCAAATATCTTAATTCCTTTGATATAGGAAATAGACTGAGAAGATAAGACTCATACTCTGTCACATAATAATTATACAGATCCTCTCCTGATAGACCTGCGAGGTAAAAATGCTCATCATCCAGTATGGTAAAATCTATACCAGATGCTACAAGGTCCTTTACTATCTCTTGTTCCCATACCCTTTCAGCAAGCCACATACCTCTTGGATGATAAGAAAAGTTATCCTCTATAAATCTTGTAAGTTTTGATATCTGAGCCCTTCTATCTCGTCCTGGAATAGAAGGAAAGATAGGTTCATAGAATCCACCTGACAATAGCTCTACCTGTTCTTTTTCTACAAGTTCTAAAAGCAATTCTTTATATTCAGAATATTTATTTACAAGATATTCAAAAAGATACCCTGAATTATGGATAGAAACTTTAATCTTCGGGAAGTCCAAAAGTACTTTTAAAAAAGGTAAATATGCCTTCCTATATGCATCATCTATAACAAAATCAAAATTTCCTATGGGTTGGTGATTATGTATGCCAAATGCAAAAATTATCCCCTTCAATTTCCTCTCCTTAAGTCACATTTACCTCTCTTAACTGTGAAGCAGCCTCTTCAGGATAGACAGGATTTATATGGAACCCTGAACCCCATTCAAAACCTGTCATCTTTATAAGTCTTGGTACTATCTCTATATGCCAGTGGTAAGATTCTGACACATCTTTTCTTGATTGTAAAGAGGAATGAATTATAAAATTGTATGGTGGATCATTTAATAAAAGGTAAATGCGTCGTAATGCATCCCTCAATGCAGAGGCAAGATGTGGCATTTCACTTGGCTTTATCATACCAAAGGAAGGTTGATGTTCTTTAGGCATTATATGCATCTCATACGGGAATCGTGGTGCAAAAGGTGCAAATGTAATAAAGTGATCATTTTCAAATATTACCCTTCTTCCATCCTCTTTCTCCTGGGTCAAGATATCACAAAACATACAGCGTTTCTTATAATCATAATACTTCTTTGCCCATTTCATCTCTTCCATTACCCTTTTTGGAACAATAGGGGTTGCTATAATCTGGGAATGAGGATGTTCAAGGGAACTTCCTGCTTCTCTCTTATGATTTTTAAATATAAGTATATATTCCATCCTTGGGTCTTTTTGCAAGTCGGTAAATCTATCATAGTATGCCCATAGGACATCCTCTACCTCTTTCTCTGTCATCTTTCCAAGACTCATATAATGATTGGGAGTCTCGATAATAACTTCATGGGCCCCTACGCCATTCATCATATCATACATACCTATTCCCCTTCTCTTAAGAGGAGGCTCGATCATAAGTGCAGGAAATTTGTTTGGAATAACTCTTACCCACCAACCAGGACCATTTTTCTCTCCGCCTTTTCTATATGCGATAATTTCGGGTGGAGTTTTATCCTCATGCCCCGGGCAAAATGGGCAATTTTCAGGTATTGGCCCAGAGTTTACCTCTTCAAGTTTCTCTGGGATATTCATTCTATTTCTAAATTCAGGACTTATAATAATCCACCTATTTGTTACCGGATCTTTTCTAAACTCACTCATTTGTATTTTCCTCCTTTTCATCAAGTTCCCTTAGGAGTTTTGCAGCAAATTCTGGAGGGACAGGGTTTATATAAAAACCAGAGCCCCATTCAAATCCTGCAACCTGAGTAAGTCTTGGCATAATCTCTATATGCCAATGATAATACTCATTCATAAGGGCATATTCCCTTTTTTTCACATTAAACGGACATGTATGGAGTACAAAATTAAAAGGAGGTTTTCCTAATAATCTATACAACTTAGAAAAAACCTCTTTCATAAGAAAAGCAAGGTCAAGAACCTCTTCCCTATCTATAGAACAATAACATGGATCATGCTTTTTAGGTAAAATATGTAT
>JALVIU010000043.1 GCA_027028665.1 Candidatus Atribacteria bacterium
TTGTAAGTGCATATTCTGTAGCCAGTTGCTCATAGTTTATGAGCTCCTCTTCTGTATGTCCATCAAAATAGGAAAGTGCATCAATATCAGAATAAGGAGTAGAAAGCCTGGCCTCTTTGTCAAAATGGTCTACCTTCAAAAAGGTAATGAATTTATCAAAAGGTCCTTCTATATAAAGTTGCACCTGTGAATGCTGATCAGTTGTACCCTTTGCAGAAATAGGAGTAATGCCCACAAATACTTCTTTTCCATCCTGAGTAAATCTCTTTCCAATACTTTCTGCAAGGAGTTGTCTATACCAAAAGGAGATTTCATACAATCTATCAGAATAAGGCATAAGAACAGCCATATTCTTCTTTTTTTCCGTAAATAATAAATAGTATACTATAGCTAAAAGAAAGGAGGGGTTTTTCCTTATGTCAGGAACAAGTATCTTTTCATTTGCATATGCCGCACCATCTATAAGTCCTCTTATATCGACTCCTGAAAAACGTGCAGAAAGTAAACCTACTGCAGACAGTACAGAAAATCTACCACCTACATTCTCAGGTATAGTAAAGGTCTTAAAGCCCTCCCTTTGCGCTATCTCCCATAGAGCCCCTTTTTTATAAGTGGTAGTTGCCACAAACCTATCCTTATAATCTCCGCATTCTTCCTTTACCTTTTGTAAAAAATATAGGAAATTTGCCATAGTTTCTGCAGTAGACCCTGACTTTGTAATTACATTAAAGAGGGTCTTACATGGATCTAATATATCTAACATAGATTCTGTTGTTTCTGGATCTACATTATCCAGGATAAAGATCCTTGGATAGCCACCTCTTTTTTCTCTGGGAAGAAGGTTGTGAAAAGGATGGTTAAGCGCCTTGTGTAAAGAAATATTGCCAAGAGCAGAACCACCTATACCCAATACAACAAAATTATCTATAGTATCTCTCCTTTCATATACATACCTCTCTATATCATCTAAGAGGTCTTTATTCTCAGGAAGGTCTAAAAATCCAGGTTTTTTGGATTTTATTCTGTTTATAATATCTTTTGCATCCTTAGAAAATGAATCTACAGAAGAAGCAGTTATTCCTTCATCTTGAACTTTTTCAGACAAAATATTATCATAATAAATTTTTATACTCATGGGGTCTCTTCCTCCCTTTTTGTAAGTATTCCATCCTTATATATAAAGGACTCTTCTTTGTCATTGTAGTACCAGATCTCTTCCCTTTCTCCATCTTTATATACTACCTCTATTTTATCAGGTACCCCAAGAGGATCGAGGTTATTCTTTTTAAAAACAGCATCATAAGGATAACTAATGGCATCATTCATCTTTTTCATATACTCTTCTGCAAGATCTTTTCTATCTATTACTTTATATATCTTTATAAGTCTTTTATAGGAAAACCAATACTCCATTGGATGTGTAAAAGAATCCTTATGATTTTTCTCTTCATAGTCTATTACTTTTTTATAAGCAGATATGGCATATCCATAAAATTGGTAGGTAAAGTTATAAGAAAGTCTTTCATATACCTGTCCTATAAGGAAGTTAGCAAATATAGATGTAGGGTTATCCCTTAGATATCTCTTTATGGAGGCAAATCCTATAAGGAGTTTTTTGATAGAAAGATTCTTTCCTATAAGTTTATTTTCTACATTTAAAAGCTTTTCTGCATATTTCAGGTAACCTTCTGCATTCTTAAAACTTTCAGGAATAAGATAGTAGTAATAACCTGTAAGTTTTAAGAATGCCCCTCTATGGGATTCTTTTATTCTAAGAGCAGAGATCCAGGCATCCATCGCACTTTTATATTTCTTCATTTCAAAATAAGCTTTTCCTAACCAGTACGCAGCATCTGCATTTTTTGGATCAAGTTCTAATGCCTTTTTATAGGCATTTACAGCTTCTTGAAAATTCTTCTGGGTAAAATAGGTATACCCCAATTTATAGTACGTTTTTGCATCCTCTCCATAGGAAAAAGATACAAAGAGAAAAAGTACCATAAATAAGACTATAGTTAATATATATAATTTTTTCATACTATTCTCCCTCTTTCTCTTTGTTAAGTTGTAACACATAATTTACTTTCAAGTCATCTATAGTTCTCTCTATAGTCTTTATCTCCTCTTCTTTGAGTTTTCCTTTTATTCTTTCAAAAAGCAAATCAATAGTATCTATCGCAAGCTTTGCCTCATCCATATCTTTGTGGATCTTTCCTGTTATACTATTTGCTACAAGTCCCATATATTGCCAACTACTCTCTGCAAGTATACCAATAAAACTAAGAATAATATCCTTGATCTGTAAAGGTTGCTCCTCTTTCCCCTTCTCTTCTGTCATAAATACTCACCTCACTTAAAAAGAATTTTATGAGCATATGGCCAAAATATAAGAAAACCTACAATAACAGAAAAAATAGAAAATATAAGCACTGCCCCTGCCTGTATATCTTTTACATGTTTTACATTTTTATTATATTTATCCTCTATCATATCAAGAAGTATCTCTATAGATGTATTTAAAAGTTCTGCAACAAATACCAGAGAAATCACTATAAAGATTATAGAAAGTTCTACTTTTGTAATATGTAAGTACCAAGAAAAAAGGATCACAAATAGTCCGATAACGATATGGATTTTCATATTTCTCTGAGTAGAAACAGTATAGGCTATGCCCTCTATAGCATAATTTAGACTCTCCAGAAATGACCTCGTTTTCACCTTTTACTCTCCTTCCTTACAATAGTCACATTCTTTTCTACCCAATCCCCTATAATCATATCCATATCAAAAGTTCTCTTTGTTCTCTTTGTCTCAAGTCCCCCAAAAAATTGTTCTAAGGTAAGACCTCCCTTCGTTTTATCCGCTTTTTTTATTGCCTCAGCAAAGGACTCTGCGTAAAGTTCTGCCACGAGGGAATTATTCTTTTCCCTATTTGTCAATTCTTCTATAAAACCCTTAATATCTGTAATATTTTTTTGCTCCTCTGGGATCTCTTCGGGGAGTGTCACATCACCACCTCTTACCAAAAGATAAGCAGAGCCAGGAGGAAAATCATCAGGTATCCTTATTGATATCTTTTTTATTATGGGTGACTTCCTGAAAGGTCTTATTGTAACATCTCCTTTTATAAGCTCACCAGGTCTATATTTATCCTTATCCAATACTATGTCCTCTATATAGCCTACATTCTTATGTTTTGTTATCTCTATATTTACCTTTACTTCATCAAAATTTATTTTTTTAAAGGGATTATCTTCAAGCTCATATACAAGTTCTTTTAAACCACTTAAAGATTCTGCTGCAATATCCTCTCCAGACCAATACATATCTTTCAATTTTACAATACTCTCTCCACCCCTATTAAAGGTAATAGAAACCTTTGATGTGCCTTTTCCAATCCTGTTTATCGCCCTATCTATTCCCTCTAATGAAGAAACAAGAAGTATTGGAGGAAAAAGCTCTTCATCCTGTACAGATTTTACCCTGAAAAAGCCTATCTTTCCATTATCTATATCCTTCACTTCTATTATTATAGATATAACCTTGGGATATTTACCAATATATCCCCCTACACCTTCTCTTCTATCCTGCACAGCCGTCCCTATAACATGTATAGGGGCTCCCAACTTAAAGGGAAACTCCATATTAGGGACAATTCCAAAAATATAGGCAGAAGATAAGAGAAAATCTATGTTTCCTTTGGTAAAAATAGGATGCCCAAATGCCAAGAAGAAATCTTTATCTCTATATGTAAGTGTACCAATAGCAGATATACTAAGGTCACCTGTAGTAAGATCTACAGATACGGCACTACCCGGGATAATAGGGGTATTCTTAAAAAGTTTGGCCTTTATAAACCCTACATTAAGCATCTTCGCCCCATATCCAGCAAATAGTTTGTTTAAATATTCATAACCTCTTTCCCCCAATCCAGATACAGATAAATAAGAAGCCTCATTCAAAATTCCTTTCCATGAAAAAAAGTTTCTCTTCATAGATAGCATACGTCTTATTGGCACAATAAGTCCATACGGACCTTTTGTAAATTTCCAGCCATATGCCAAAGCACCTGCTAGCTTACCATTGAAATATATAGGACTCCCACTCATTCCTGCAACAATGGATCCATATTCTGAAAATCTCCTATCAGTTAGTTTTACAAATATATAGCCTTCTCCACTTTTATCTTCGATAGTATCTATAACTACTACTCCGAATTCTTCTACCTTTGTACCTTTAAAAACTGTCTTTCCAATGCCTTGCATCCCTGGTTTTATATCTGTTATATCAATAATTTCTACTCCGTATGCATAAGCTGTAATAAAGAAAAATAAAAGAACAATCACTAATACTATGTATCTTCTCATCTGCTTAATGTAATAAGCCCCCTTCCCTGTTTTAATACATCAATATAGTCCATCACTTTACCTGTACCAATAGCTACGCAAGAAAGTGGATTCTCTGCAATAGTTACAGGAGTTTCTGTAGCCTCGGCAATAAGTCTATCTATTTTCTTCAGCAATGCTCCACCGCCTGTTAGGACTATACCTCTATCTGCTATATCTGAAGAGAGTTCAGGAGGAGAACTCTCAAGTACCCTCTTTACACCTTCTATAATCTCATCTAATGAATCCTTAAGGGCTTCATAGATCTCTCTTGAAGATACTACTATCCCTTTTGGTAAACCTGAAATAAGGTCCCTTCCTCTTACCTCTATCTCAAGATTTTCATCTTCATTTTCAGGGGGAAGTGCTGTACCTATCTCTATCTTTATTCTCTCTGCAGTATTTTCTCCTATTATTAAATTATATTTATTCTTTATATACCTTATAATATCTTGATCAAATTTATTTCCTGCAACCCTTATAGAATTATTAACAACAATTCCACCCAATGAAATAATAGCAATATCTGTAGTACCTCCACCTATATCTACTACCATATTTCCATTTGGTTCACCTACATCGATACCTGCACCCAATGCAGCAGCCATAGGTTCTTCTACCAAAAAGGCATCCTTTGCCCCTGCCTGTATAGATGCCTCCATCACAGCCCTCTTCTCAACCTCTGTACCTCCTGAGGGGATACCTACGATTACCTTGGGTTTTGAGAATCTACGCTTTCCCCATACCTTTCTTATAAAGTATTCTAACATCCTTTCTGTAGTATTGTAATCTGCTATAACACCATCCTTCATAGGTCGTTCAGTTACTATATTTCCCGGGGTTTTACCCACCATCCTCCTTGCCTCTTCACCGATAGCAAGGATCTTATCCGTTTCTTTATTTATAGCAACCACAGATGGTTCTTTAAGCACAATACCCTTTCCTTTTACAAAAATATAAACATTTACAGTACCAAGATCTATACCAATATGTTTATCCCTCAGCATAGCCAACCTCTTCTTCCTCCAACAAATTTACTCTTTTAATATGAGCACCAAGTGCATTTAACTTTTTTTCTATCCCTTCATAGCCTCTATCTATATGATAAACCCCATTTACTTTAGTTGTGCCATCAGAGACAAGTCCTGCTATAATAAGTGATGCCCCTGCCCTTAAATCATGAGCAGTAACCTCTGCACCACTTAAACACTCTACCCCTTTTACTATAGCACTATGTCCCTCAATCCTTATATCTGCACCCATTCTCTTTAATTCCCCTACATGTGTAAATCTATTTTCAAAGATATTCTCCGTAATAATACTTATTCCATCTGAAACGGAGAGAAGTGACATCATCTGTGCCTGCATATCTGTGGGAAAGCCAGGATATGGCATTGTCTTTATATCCACTGCATGTATTCCGTTATTTCCCAATACATGTATACTATTTTCAAATTCCCTTACTTCTATGCCTATACTTCTTAATTTTACTATAACAGCATGTAAAAATTCGGGATTTATATCCTCTAAAAGTACATCACCTTTTGTGATTGCAGCTGCTATCATAAACGTACCTGCCTCAATTCTATCTGAAATCACTTTATGATTATTTACGCCCTTTAAACTTTTTACGCCCCTTATCTTTATAAGATCTGTTCCTGCTCCTTCAATATTTGCTCCCATCTTATTGAGAAAATTGGCCAAGTCTACTACTTCAGGCTCTCTTGCAGCATTTTCTATAATTGTCTCTCCATCTGCAAG
>JALVIU010000044.1 GCA_027028665.1 Candidatus Atribacteria bacterium
CTAACTACATATACTCCATCTCCTCCTATTTTTAGCTGTGGGGCAGGAGATATTGTATATGCACCAGGTAATTCAGGAGTACATGTATGGGAGAATGTAGATATAGGAATATATAAGACAACTATTCTATCTGCAGACAATCCCGGTGCACTTATAAATTGGCTAAATGAAAATGGATATAAATTTCCTGAAGATGCACAGGATATAATAGATTATTATATCAATAAAAACTACTTTTTCATTGCCATGAAGGTAAAAAAAGAGAGTGAAGAGACATCACATTACTATATGGGAATAAATCCCATTCGTATCCATTTCTTCGCAGATAAACCTATTTATCCACTTAAGATCTCATCTATATCCGCCTCTTCCACCACAGAAGTATTGCTCTATATATTTGATCATATACCATGGGAATACCCAGGTTTTAATGTAGAGTACTCTTCATATATCACACCAAAAGATTATGCTGGTTTAGGTGGTATAAGTAAATTGCTAAATGGCAAATCTTTGTACCTTACAAAGATGAGGGCCATTCTCTCACCTTCTGATATGAAAGAAGACCTCATTTTTTCCACATGTAGGCAACATAGAGAGGCATCTATGTTAAGTGCTCCTACATTACAACTTCTTGCTATATCCCTCATAGCCCTTCTTTTTATCCATAAAATACGATAATTTTAGTTGACTATTTTCTCTATTTGTGTTATATTTTGTAGAAATTCATAAAAGAGGTGTTTATATGCGTGCAATAAGGGGTGCTATTACCGTTTCCGAAAATAGTGAAAAAGAGATCCTGGATGCAGCATCAATTCTTTTTAAAACTATAGTTGACATGAATGATCTAAAAGAGGAAGAGATCGTATCAGTTATATTTTCTGCTACCAAGGACCTAAATGCATCCTATCCTGCTCGAGCTGTAAGGGAGATCGGGTATAGATATACACCACTTTTTGATGTCCAGGAAATGGATGTCGTAGGTAGCCTTCCCAAAACCATTAGAGTAATGATTTTTATAGATAGGGATACACCCCTTGACCAAGTAAATCATGTATATCTGCGTGATGCAGTAAAATTAAGACCTGATCTTTTGAAAGGAGAAGAAAAATGATAGTTATAATGTCTCCGAAGGCAACAGAGAGTGAAATTAATGAAGTTATGAATTTTATTAAAGAAAAGGGCTTTAGAATTCATCTTTCTCGTGGAAAAGAGAGAACGATAATAGGTGTTATAGGTGATGATAGATATCTTTTAAAGGATGCACTTCTTGCAAAACCTGGGGTAGAGGATGTAGTATCGATTCTTAAACCATTTAAATTGGTATCAAGAGAGTTCCATGAAGAGGATACAGTAATAAAATTGAAGGATACAGTAATAGGTGGGGGTACATTTACGGTAATTGCAGGACCATGCTCTATCGAATCAAAGGAACAGATAATGGAGGTGGCATGGGCGGTAAAAGAGGCAGGTGCTACCATGCTTAGAGGTGGTGCATTCAAACCTCGTACATCACCATATAGTTTTCAGGGTCTGGGTGTAAAAGGTTTAGAGTATCTTGCTCTTGCAGGAGAGGTAACAGGCTTACCTGTTATATCTGAGGCATTATCCCCTACTGCCATAGATGTAGTAGCAGAGTTTGTTGATGTTATTCAGATAGGTGCCAGAAATATGCAGAACTTTACCCTTCTTACAAAGGCTGGACAGGCAAAAAAACCTGTGTTTTTAAAAAGAGGTATGATGTCTAAGATAGAAGAGTTTCTACTTGCTGCAGAATATGTACTTTTGGGGAAAAATTGTGAAGAGGTGTGTGATGTGATACTCTGTGAGAGGGGTATTAGAACCTTTGAGACATATACGAGAAATACACTTGATATAAGTGCAGTGCCACTTATCAAAAAGCTTTCACACCTTCCAATATTTGTGGACCCATCCCATGCGACAGGAGTAAGAGACCTTGTAGCACCTCTTTCACTTTCCTCTCTGGTTGCAGGTGCAGATGGTGTAATGGTAGAGGTGCATCCAAATCC
>JALVIU010000045.1 GCA_027028665.1 Candidatus Atribacteria bacterium
GCAAAGATCCTGTTATTATTTTTGAACACAAGAGACTATATTCTATGAAGGGGCCTGTTCCTTATGAAGAGTACAGTATTCCTTTTGGAGAGGCAGATATAAAGAAAGAGGGAAAAGATCTTACAATTGTTGCCACATCAAGAATGGTACATGAAGCATTAAAAGTAGCAGAGGAGTTATCAAAAAGTGATGGAATAGAAATAGAGGTAATAGATTTAAGGACCCTTGTACCCTGGGATAAAGAAAAGGTAATAGCCTCTGTAAAGAAAACCAATAGATTGTTAGTAGCCCACGAAACCTGGAGACGTGCAGGATGGGGGGCAGAAATAACAGCCATAGTCCAGGAAGAGGCCTTCGATTATCTTGATGCACCTATAGGAAGGGTAGGTGCAAAAAATGTACCAGATCCCTTCTCCCCTCCCCTTGAAGAGTTTGTAATTCCAGATAGGGAGGATATAAAAAATGAAGTCTATAAAGTACTAAAGTAGAAAGGAGGTGAAATATCTTTTAGTTTTATTATTTAAAAAATTAAAAAGAAGGAGGAAAAAATGTTAAAAAAAATTTTAGTTTTAGGCATAGTTTTAAGCCTTATTTTAACAACTCTTGCATTTGCTGGCTATAAAAGTGAGTACAAACTCTCATTAGTTGTGGGTCCAAGCTCTCCATGGGGTATAGCAGGGCAAAAATTTGCAGAGCTAATAAAGGAGCGCACCGAAGGAAGGATCAATATAAAGGTATATTTTGGTGGACAGCTATTTGCAGGAAAGCAGACAAACGAATTTCTTTTGCTTCGTAAAGGGGTAGCAGATTTTGCTATAGGTTCCACTATTAATTGGTCTTCTCAAATTAAAGAACTCAACCTATTCTCTATGCCATTTATGTTTAAAAATTTCAAAGAATTAGATGCTGTGACAGGTGGATTCCCAGGGGAAATGATAAAGAAAAAACTTAAAAAGCTGGGTGTCGTATCTATCGGGACCTGGGGGGAAAACGGTTTCCGTCAACTCACGAACAGCAAAAGACCTGTAAAGATCCCAAAAGATCTAAAAGATCTAAAGATAAGAGTAGTAGGAAGTCCTATATTCCTGGATACCTTTAAGGCACTTGGTGCAAATCCTCTCAATATGAATTGGGGAGATGCACAAACCGCATTTAGACAAGGGGTAGTAGATGGACAAGAAAACCCTATAAACATAGTAATAATTCCCTACAAGATCTTCGAATTCCACAAATACATAACTATATGGAACTATGCCATAGATCCATTAATATTAGGAGTAAACAAGAGAATATGGAATGGATTTTCTGAAAAGGACAAAAAAATCTTAGAGGAAACGGCAAAAGAAGTTATGGACTGGGAAAGAGCCATGGCACGAGTAGGGCTTGATAATGGAGAGGCCCTTGAATATCTAAATAAAATAGGACAAAAAGTAGAAATTAAAGAGCCATATAAATACTTAGAGGAACACGGCATGCAGGTTACATTCCTTACAGATGAAGAAAGAGCGCAATTTAAAAAAGCAACAAGAAAGGTATATGAAAAATGGAGAAAGAAGATTGGTGCAGATTTAGTATTTGCTGCAGAACAGGAGATAAGAAAGGCAAAATAATAAAATTTAACTTTTACTAAAAAGCCAGTGGGAGCCCCACTGGCTTTTATCTTTAGGAGGTTGAAATGAAACAAAAATTTTTAGACCATTTTGAGGAGGGTCTTGCAGGCATTATACTTCTGGTAATGGTCTCCATTGCATTTATAAATGTTATCACCCGTTATCTTGTCAAGTATTCCCTCTCATTTACAGAAGAGATAGAGGTAAATCTATTTGTATGGATGGTACTTCTTGGTGCTGCTGCTGGATTTAAAAAAGGGGCACATCTGGGTGTAAACTTTGTAGTTAATTTCTTCCCAGAAAGGGCAAGAAAAATCATTATAATTTTGGGGTACATACTATCTGCTTCTATCTTTATTATCCTTATATATTTGGGGATCAAAGAGGTAATGGATGAGATATTGCTTGAGGCAACATCTGAATCCTTGGGAATTCCTGTATGGTGGTACACAATAGGAGTGCCCATAGGGAGCGGAATAGTGATATGGAGAATTATAAATAGGATTATGATAGAGCTAAAGGAGGAAAAATAATATGCTGCATAACCCTATCTTCTGGTTATTGGTATTCTTTTTTATCCCACTCCTGCTTCGTGTGCCCATTGCTGTATCATTAGGATTTGCCGCTATGATGGTTGTATGGATATGGAACCTTGGAATAGATGTAGTTTCTTACAATTTCTTTGCAGGTATTGCCAAATTTCCTCTTACTGCTATACCCTTTTTTATCCTTGCAGGAGTCATTATGGAAAAGGCTAAGATAGCAGAGAAAATCATACGATTCATAGAACTCGTAATAGGTCCGATAACAGGGGGGCTTGCTGTTGTTACAGTAGCAGTGGCTTTATTCTGGGGTGCAGTTTCTGGCTCTGGTCCAGCTACAGTAGCAGCACTTGGTGTATTGCTTATTCCTGCTATGGTAAAAAATAGATATTCCCTACCCTTTGCAACAGGTGTGGTATCTGTAAGTAGTGGACTTGCTATTATTATACCCCCAAGCATCGCATTTATTGTATATGGAGTAATAACAAATGCCTCTGTGGGAGCGTTATTTGCAGCAGGCATTATCCCTGGAATAATTGTAGGGGTTGCCCTTATGATAACAGTATATATAATATCACGAAAAAGAGGTTATAAGGGTGGTAAAAGAGGTACATTGAAGGAAATATGGAAGGCATTCCTTGATTCTTTTTGGGGCCTTCTTACCCCCCTTATCATTCTCGGAGGCATATATGGAGGGGTATTTACGCCTACCGAAGCAGCTGCGGTAGCAGTTTTCTATGGACTTTTTGTGGGAGTATTTATATATCGAACAATAAGCTGGGGTACACTGTATAAATTACTTGTAGAGTCAGCTATATCCACATCTGTAGTAATGATTGTTGTCACCTTTGCAGGGTTATTTTCATGGGCAGGTGCAACGATTGGACTCATCGATAAGGCATCTGAACTCATTGTATCTGTATCTAATAATCCATATGTAATTCTGATAATGGTAAACATAATTCTTTTAATTGCTGGAATGCTTCTTGATGCTATATCTATTTTCTATGTATTTTTGCCTATATTTATGCCCATAATGGCAAAATATCATTTTGATCCCGTATGGTTTGGAGTGCTCATGACTGTAAACCTTGCTATCGGACAGGTAACACCACCTATAGCCGTTAACCTTTATGTAGGTTCCAATATATCAGGAGTCAGCCTTGAAGAGCTATCAAAGGAGGTAATTCCTCTTGTTATAGCAGCTATCGGTGCACTCCTTATAATAACATATTTCCCCATACTTAGTCTCTACCTACCAAAGATCTTCGGGATCTACTAACACTTTAGGAGGATTGATATGCTAAAAGAAATACTGATGCCCAAATTAGGGCTTACTATGACTGAAGGAACAATAACTACCTGGATAAAAAGGGAAGGCGATGAGGTAAAAAAGGGAGAACCTCTATTTGAGGTGATGACAGAAAAAATAAATATAGAAATTGAATCACCTTATTCAGGTATACTAAAAGAGATCGTAATACCAGAAGGTGGTACCGCAAGGGTATCAGAACCTGTAGGGTATATGGAAGTAGAAGGTGTAACGAAAAAAGAAGAGATAGAATCAGAAAAAGAAAAGTCAAAGGAAGAAAATCCAGAGAAAAAAAATGAAAGAAAGGTGTCCGAAAAAATCGTTAAAAAGCCTGAGGATAGGATCAAAATATCTCCCCTGGCAAAGAGGCTTGCAGAGGAAAACAATATAGATATTACAAAAATAAAGGGAACAGGGCCAGATGGAAGGATTGTAAGAAATGATATCTTAAAGATTGTTGAAGAAATGAAGAGAAGAAAAAAATTAGAAACAAGACCCAAAGAAGAAAACATAGTGCCTATTACAGGTATTAGAAAAATTATTGCGGAAAAGATGAAGGAAAGCACTCAGCAAAAGCCATACTATTCAGAAAGCATGAAGGTAAGAGGAGAATCTTTAATTAAACTAAGAGAAGCTGTCCTCAAAAGAAGTAAGATAAAGGTATCTTATAATAATATAATTATATATATTGTTTCAAGGGTAATAAAAAAATTTCCTACGTTTAATGCTTTTGTAGATGATGAAAATATATATCTAAAAGATGATGTGAATGTAGGATTTGCCCTTGCTACAGAAAAGGGACTTATGGTACCTGTAATCAAAAACGCAGACCAGAAAACCCTTGTAGAGATAGATAAAGAGGTAAATTCCCTTATTAAAAAAGCAAGAGAAGGAACTATAACTTTAAGAGAGTTAGAAGATGGGACATTTACTATATCAAATTTAGGTATGTATGGCATAGACTACTTTGAAGCAATAATAAATCCTCCTCAGGTTGCTATCCTTGCTGTATCTGCTATCAAAAAAGTACCATTGGTAGAAGATGATAAAATAAAAATTGGTTCCATTTTCAATATAGCACTTACATCGGATCACCGTGCAGTAGATGGGGCAGAATCTGCCAGATTTCTCATTGCACTTAAAGAAGCCCTGGAAAATCCATATGAAGTACTATTATAAAATTTGACTAATATGATATAATTTGGATAACTAAACTTAGGGGGAAAGAAAATGTATTTTAAGAAAGTCGCATATATCTTTATCATTGTATGTCTCCTGATTCCTCTCGTGGCCTTTGCAGAAGAAAATGAAAAGACATATGATCTAAAAAATGTAGAAAGGGAACTTTATAAATTTATAAGAATAAAGCTTACAAACAGTGAAGGAGGGGTCTATTCCAACTACTACACAGGGTATAAAATACATCCTGCAGATGGACAAAATCATGAAATATTATCAGAATCTATAGGGCTTTATCTTAGATATCTCTATTTTGCCAAAGAAAAAAAAGAGTTTGAAAGAGAGGTAATATTTATAAAACGGCATCTCCTGACACCCTTTGGGTTATTGTCCTGGAAAATAAGAGAAGATGGAAAACGGGAAAATTCAAGTGCATCTATTGATGACCTAAGAATAATAAGATATCTCCTCCTTGCAGGAGATGAATGGCATAAAAGAGAATACATTAAACTTGCACTCAAAATAGCAGAAGGGATAAGAAAGTACTGTATAGAAGATAACGTATTGGTAGATGGTGCATCATGGGATAAGTCATTAAATGAAGAAAGCATCTCTAAGAATCTAAATATCGGGATAGTACTTTCTTATGCAGATCTATATACAATAAAACTGTTAGAAAAATTTGATAAAAAAAATGCAAAGACCTGGAGAAATTTACTTGATAATATGCTTATAGTGCTATTCCATGGATATAAAGATTACTACTTTTTAAAAAGGTACAATATACGAAAAAAATTCTACATCAAAAAAAAGGCAAATCCGATAATTAATATATACACAATATTACATCTTACTGAAGTAGGGTTTTCCCCTATAAAGGCACTTACTCCTCAAGGCATAGAAAAAAACAAAGATGATAGTGTGGCATATTATGCACTTCTTACACTTGTATATATAAATATGGAAAATAGCGTCTCTGCTGAAGAATCTGTGAAAAAATTATTCGATTATTATATAACAAAAGGTCCTTTAAAAGGTTGTTTTGGGTATTATTTAAATAGGAAAAAAAGATATAGAATATATGCATATGATAATTTGTTGGCACTTTCAGCACTACGAGAATATCAAATCTTTGTAAAGGAAAGGTGAAGAAAGTGAAAGGACAATCCAAATTAAAGTATTCTAATTTTAATGTATATTTTTTATGGCTATTTATAATACTTTTAATCATAAATAGTTGGTTCTTTTATTTTAACTATATAGAGAATATGGAGGCATATATTATATCATCTATATTTCTATTTATCATGTTATACTCGTTAGTCCGAGGTGTTGTCCCAGGACTTGTAGCATCTTTAATAATAATCTTTATCTACAGCTCTTACCTTATGTTGAGGCAGTTTGCACTTCCCTGGAGAAGAGAAATTACTATCGAAGAATTGTTCTGGATTCCTATCATACCTGTGGGTGCATTCATA
>JALVIU010000046.1 GCA_027028665.1 Candidatus Atribacteria bacterium
GCAATAGCTTTAGGGATTCAGGGGATAAGGTTTGAGAGGCCTCTTACGCATGATCTATTAATTAGTATATTGCAGAGTTTTGATATTAAGATATTGGATGTAATAATATCTGATATAAAGGATGGTACCTATTATGCATATATAAATATGATACAGGGTACAAAGAGAATTAAGATGGATTCAAGGCCCAGTGATGCCATTGCAATAGCTATTAATTTAAGTGTACCCATCTTTGTAGAAGAGAATGTGTGGAAGGCCGGAAGTGTTATTTTTAAGCCTATCACGGAAGAAGAAGAGGAGGAATTTAGGAAACAACTTGAACACTTAAGGCCAGAAGACTTCATGGATCTGTAGTAAAAATTGATTTTTCCGAAAAAATGTGATATAATTTATACATGAATAAAATAATTGCTACCAATAGAAAAGCACGATTTAATTATCATATACTTGATACATATGAGGCAGGTATAGAACTTAAAGGAAACGAGGTAAAATCCATAAGAGAAGGCAAGGTTAGTATTAATGAAGCCTTTGCCACAGTAAAGAATGGTGAAATTTTTGTACACAATATGCATATTGCGCCATATGAATTTGCAAATAGATTTGCAGCAGATCCAAAGAGGAAAAGGAAGCTCCTTTTGCATAAAGGAGAGATTATAAGAATTGCAAAAAGAGTGAGTGAAAAGGGACTTACACTTATCCCTCTTAAGGTATATTTTAAAAATAATAGAGTAAAGGTGGAGCTTGGTATCTGTAAAGGAAAGAAACTTTACGATAAGAGAGAGGATATCGCTAAACGTGATATGGAGCGAGAGATGAGAAGAAGGGGGCGAATGGTATCGACAGGGATATAGTGGGTATAAGTTGCGAGCCGAGCTCCTGCCTCGTAAAACCAGGACCTAACAAATAAACGCCGAAGACAACTTGGCACTTGCAGCTTAATTAGTTAAGCTGCCGCCTACCTCTCCTCTGATCCTCGGGAGGGGATAGGCGTCAGAGAGAGGATCTTATCTCTGACCTTTGCCCGAGAGGTCAGAGAGACATCTCTATCGGGCTTGCAATCTACTCCTTGCCTGAGGGGGAGTAGATTGCGAGATCTAATCCTCAGGCTACGCTCGTAGGGGCTTATACCAACATATCCCTGGACGCGGGTTCGATTCCCGCCGCCTCCATTTTTTTGTGACTATTTTTCTGGAGGATAATGTAGCATAATGAAGCCAAGATATAAGATTTTATTCCTTCTTTTTGTATTCGTTTTTACTTCATACTTTTCTGCTTGTGTATGGGCCTCTGAGAAGATCTCCCTTTATGTAGATGGAAGATATACAGGGAAGATAGATCTATTTATAGATGATGAAGGAAATGCTCTTTTTCCAATAAGAGATCTTTTTAGATTACTCGGAGGTTCCGTAGGCTGGATAGGTAGTACAAAAGAGACATATATCCAGTTTGCAGGGAAAAGGGTTACCATAAAGATAGGAAGTAATACATATAGTGTAGATGGGGAAAAGGGCATGATAGCTACCCCTCTCAGGGTAGTAAACAGCAAGCTTGTAGTGCCTTGTGACCTTTTGGAAAAAGTCTGGGGATATAGTTGCTATTTGAACAGAGGGGCGAAAAAGCTCGATATTAATACTTCCTTACCTGTATTGGAAAATTTCTATTATGAAAAGGATCCAAATGGAATAAGGTTTATACTTAAATTTTCAAAAAGACCAGAGTTTAAGGTAGGTAGTCTACCGTCTCCTCCCAGGATCTTTCTGGATCTTTACAATACATCATCCAGAGTGGCATTGGGTAATATCCCTATAAATAGCAAGATAGTAAAAGAGGTTAGGACTGGAAGATTTACAGCGAGTATTTTAAGGATTGTCTTTGACCTTACTGATGAGGCAAAATATACTATAGAAAAGAATAAAAATACTATAGCAGTTATTATAAGACCTATTGCTATAGGGCCTGGTTCCCATACACCTACACCTGCTCCAGAGGTGACATCTGTACCTCTAAAATGGAC
>JALVIU010000047.1 GCA_027028665.1 Candidatus Atribacteria bacterium
TATAATGGTGAAAACTTCTATATAAATTCTAACTATAGTGTCTGGTAATCATATAAAAAAGAGAGACAGGGATATATTTCTACATATCAAGGTGAATCCACATCCCTGTCTCTCTTTTTAAGAAATCGTAATCAACGTCAATACGAAATGGTGATACAAGAGGAGAAATGCCCACTTTAAAAGAAGAAAGTTCCCCATGAGAAAGATCATATTCTATATGGGAATACAAATCCCACGAAGAAGACGAAAATAGGGTTAAATCCACCCCCATAAGGACATCTTGAAGGTTATAGTCATAATCCAGATAGATGTCTTGAAGGAAAGAATCCTTGAAACTATTATATGAAATCCTTGCCTTTAAATCACTTGAGATGCGAAGGGAGATGGGAGCATTAAAATACAATCCATAAAAGCTATCCCCAAAATTATAATCATAAAAAATACCAAAATCTTCGGTAAAAAAATGTTCCCACCTTATACTTGCACCACCTTTCGTATCATATGAAAGCAAAAATGTACCAAATGAAGAAGGATCACTGTAATAGTTTAAGTAACTCTTTATCTTTACTCTGGAAGAAGAAATAATTATCTCAGGAAATGGCTCATACTCAGGAAACGACAAGAGTCTTCCATAATATGGAAATCCAAATATAGCTATACCCTCTGCATTATACAAGGTGACATTGTGTAAAGAAATAAAGTGCTCAGGATAGATAGATATCTTTTTTGCACCAAAGTGCAAAACACCATCTTTGTAGTATTTACCATCACTAATTTTAAGGAAATCCTCTCTAAAATATACATCTCCTGTATAACGAGCATTTTCATCTATATATGTAGCCCTTTTAATTGTCCCATACCCCTTATCAATATCCAAAAATAGCTCATCGCCTGAGAGATCATATCCCAGATAAGAGAGTTTAAATTCATCTTTGGCTATTATTCTATCCTCTCCCCAATCATATTCTATATATGGTGCATCTATACTTATAACCTGAGAGCTATAAGAGGGGGATATAAAACCAAAAAATACAGAATATAAAACAAAGAAAAAAACAAAAAACCGTTTTTGCACAATAACACCTCTACCAAATAGTATCAAGGTCTGTAACATTTCCAGGATATGAAGACGAATATCTATATCTATCGACACTATCTATTATTCCCTTCTCTAAAGGTAGCCTATGTATATGGGAAAGAATGGTCAATAGCTCATCCCGAGAGATAATAACCTTTTTCTTAAAATCCCTCTCCCATACAGGAAAACTTATTCCTTTAAAAACTTTTAACGTTCGTGTAACCCTTCTCTTAAAACTCCTAACAATAGAATCTATCTTTCTTTTATGTTCAGGATGTAAAATAATATGTAACTCGTATGGCAAAAGAGAAAATCCAAATAGTAAAAAATACCCCTTTTCATTCATATCATATAGTATATCTAAAATTATGTCAAGAGCATCTTCTCCAAACCATATGCCCTCCTTAACAGATATAATTATATAAAATACCTCTCCTGCCCTAAGATATGAAAAAAGATAGTCCATATCATCTCCTGAATTGATGCACAAAAAAAGGGAAAGGGATTAATCCCTTTCCCTTTTTTAAATATAGTATCAACTATATCAAATTAGAAGGATACTTCCAATGACATGGAGAGTGTACCTGTGTTATCATTTACATTACCCATATCACTGTAGTCACCAAGATCTACACTCCAATCATTCTGCTCATATCCAAGTGTAAGTGTGGTGCTCTCTGCCAGTGTCTTCTCTAAGGATACCTCAACACTCCAGATTGGTGCACCTGCTGTAGGAACTGTATCTACTCTGCCTTCCAACTTTCCTTTGAAACTATCATCAAATGCATATGCCACTGTTGCCTTTGCTGCATGCTCTGCTGTTGCAGAGGAGTACTGGTAAGCTGCAGACAATGTAGTCTTATCAAATGCTGGGTAATTGAGGTAATCTACATAGAGTGTGAAACCACCTGCTACCATATCATATGTGAAATCTAAG
>JALVIU010000048.1 GCA_027028665.1 Candidatus Atribacteria bacterium
ACCTCAATCTCTATCTCTACTTTCAATCCATTTGCCAACACTACTTCTCCAGGGACAACACCAAAACTATAAGCCGTCTTTCCAGAAAGTTTCATATCAGAAGGGAAACCAAGTTTTCCAACAAGAGGATATAGTGCTGCCCAATCTCCAATAGTATTTCCTATTCCTTTTTTGCTTTTTACCTTCCAGGCAGTTTCATAATAACTCTTTAGGTTACCATCTTTTGTAGGAGATACATTTTCTTCCAGTTCAGAGGAGGCCTTTATACCATTTTTTACCTTAAGATCTGAAGTAATTACCTTGTAGAGATTAGTGCTTATGTATTTTGCTGTAAACTTAAAGGAAGAGGGTTTACCCTTTTTGTATTTCTGTTGAGCCCTTAATACATACCCTATCTTCCTAAGAGCAAAATCTTCTGTGTCCATATAAGTCTTTGTAGACATCTTCTCCTTAAAAGGTTTCTCTGCCTCTTTAACCTCAAACCCTTCTTCCTTTGCTATCTCTTTTACCTTTGACCAGATGAGCTTGTATCCCTCTTCTCTACTTTTAGAGAATAAGGTCGGGTCCAATAAGAATTTATATTCCCTAGAGTTTACATATTTTAGTGGTTTGTAATTTTCCATATTTACTTTGTAGAGATATTGTGAAGCACTTCCAAATGTAGAAAAAAGACCCAATACCAATAAAAGAACCAGCCCATATACAAAAATTCTTCTAAATTTCATAAAATTCCCCTCCCTTACACCTTTTTAATAGAAACCTACAAAGTCCTCTTTATCATAATCATGTTCATAATATCTCCAGAGTTTTCAGAAAAATCTGATACATCTCCTATAAGATTTATAAGTTCCCTTAAAATCATTTTTTCAGAAAGAGAAACATTCATATCAAAAACTTTAATAATGAGCTTTCTTTCATATGTATCTACTATATGCTCCGATTTTTGCACTGTAAGTATAGCCTCTTTTGCCTTTTCATGATCTTTGAGAAAAAGGGATAAAGCATCCTTAAGGGCAAGCAAGCCTTTTAATGATTCTTCGTTTATTTTATAGATGTCATCAATTATTGAATGAAATATATGTATTTTTTGAAGTGTGTAAAAATCTGTTATATATTCAATTCTGTTTGCAATTCTATCATTTGCATCAATAAGCTTCATAAGGTCTTCCCTTACTTCAGGTAATATACCTCCTTCGTATAAAAATTCTTTAAATTCCCTTCTTACAGAGTCACATTTGCTCTCTGCTTTATGAACTTTCTCCACTTTCTCTACAATAACATCATTTACATTGCATCCATTATCAAAATACGCTTTCAAACAATCGGTATAATAGTTAAATTCTTCTATTACTAAGTTAAAATGATTAATGATATACTCTTCTGCCTTTTCTTCATTTCTCCAAATTCCCATTTTTCTCCTCCTTTATCATTTAATTATTTTATGGCAAATTTATTATAGCAGACCTACTATTTTAAATATAGCAAAGGAAACAACACCTGAGACAGTAGGGGTACCTACCCATCCAAATAAAATATTGCGAAGAGTTCTTTTGTTTATTGTTCTTGTTCCTGTAACAAGACCTATCCCCAATACACCACCTACTATTGCCTGAGAAGTAGATACAGGAATACCTATTATCGCATAAATATGAACAGTTATAGCCTCTGCTAAAATAGCGATAAAAGCAGAATAATAATCAAGAGGAAGAATCTTTTTTCCTACTGTCATCATAACATTTTTACTATAAGTAACAGCACCCAAACCTATAGAAAGCCCTCCTAAAAGAGCCCCCATAAATGGAGTAAGCATTCCTGAGCTTACATAAATACCCGTAACATTTGCTACATTATTTGCACCAAGTGCATAAGCCCCATATCCTCCGACAAGATAAAAACCTACTAATATAAATTTATCAAATAGCACTTGATTTTTTACATATTTTCTAATTAATATCCTTATACCAAGATAAAGCACAAAAGATATAATAGCAGCACCTACAGGAGTAA
>JALVIU010000049.1 GCA_027028665.1 Candidatus Atribacteria bacterium
AAAATAAAAGAAAAAATTTGATGGCTATTTTCCCTTTAAAAAAGGATTTTGTGGATAATAGCTATGAAAAATGAAGGATTTTTTAGTTTTTAAGTAAAAAAGTGAGGAATTTATCTATATTTCATATTAAATGACACTCTTTGATTATAAATAGATTTCTTTAGATTTGCATTAAAATCATCTTTATGCTATATTATAATTAGAAAATAAATAAAAAAAGGAGGTAACTAAAATGAAACTCGTTTACAAAGTCCTCTTTGCTATTATTGCTTTAATCCTTGCAGGTGGTGCAAACTTTACCTGGAGATAGGTTTTTAGATAATTTTTATATCTAAACAGCTTACTTTTAAAAGTAAGCTGTTTTTTTTTATGTCTAAATCTGGTATAATAGATGCATGATAAAACAAAAATGGATCTTGCATATCTATATAATAACTGTTATTGTAATCGGATTTATATTAATAGGTATTTATATATCACAGGTAAATTTTAGCAGAGATTTTTTCTTCTATCTTGTTCTATCTGTATTTGCAGAATCCCTTCCTGTGAAGTTACCATGGAAAGATGTAACAATCTCAATAGGATTTCCAATAAATTTTGCGGCCATTCTGAGCTTAGGTTCACCAGATGCAGTACTAATAGGTTTTTTAACCCTGATACTTGTAAACTTCAGAAAAATAAAACCAGAGACACCTATATATAAAATGTTGTTTAATTCCTCCCAACTTGCCATCTCTATAGCACTGGGTGGAATAGTATTTTACAATTTAGGAGGCAATCTATCTCGCTTAAATATTGTACAAAATCTAATTCCTCTATTTCTATCTATTGTAACTTATTTTATCGCAAATTCTATTCTTCTAAGCACTGTAGTCTCTATCTCCTCAGGAGCTCCCTTTATAGAGATCTGGAACACTCTTGCAAAAAACTTTGCAATAAACTATCTATCCCTCTCATCAATAGGAATACTTATTGCTATGGTACAAATAAGATTCGGATGGCTCCCTGTGTTTTTATTTCTTATTCCATTACTTCTTGCGAGATATTCATTTAAGCTCTATGTAGAGGTAAAAAAACTATATAAGAGTACTATATTAGCGCTCGCTCAAGCAGTAGATGCTAAAGACCCCTATACAAAAGGTCATTCTGATAGAGTATCAAAGTATGCAGAAAAGATTGGAGAGAAAATCGGGCTAAGTGCTGGAGAGATGGAAGATCTTATATTTTCTGCTATATTACATGATATAGGAAAGATAGGGATACCAGATAATATCTTGAAAAAAACTTCTAAACTTACTCCTAAAGAATATGAGATAATAAAAACACATCCCATTGAGGGAGAAAAAATTATAAGCAAAATTCCTTATTTAAAAAATATGGGTAAAATTATAAGGGCTCACCATGAAAAAATAGATGGAACAGGGTACCCAGATGGAATGAAAAATGGGGAAATTCCTGAGTTTTCAAAGATTATAGCAGTGTGTGATAGCTATGATGCAATGACAAGTGATAGGCCTTACAGAAAGGCTCTATCAAAAGAAGAAGCCATAAAAGAGCTAAAAAAATATGCGGGTACCCAATTTGATAAAAAATATGTAAATATCCTTATAGAAATCTTAGAAAAGGAGAGTGAATAATGTTATTAGATGTATTTATTATATCTGTAATTGTAACCCTCCTTGCAGGGAGGAAACTGACAAATCTAAAAAATCTTGATTTCAAATGGGTAGAGCTCTTCATATTAGGATTTTTGATTCAAATTCTTATAGTGTGGCTTTCCTTTAAGGATGTAACATTTGTCGTAAAGTACCATATATATTTACATATATTTTCTTTTATACTCTTATTCATAGGTATATGGAAAAATATAAACCTTCCTGGATTTAAGTGGATTGCTGTGGGCATATTCCTCAACTTTCTTGTTATATTTATAAATAATGGGCAAATGCCTGTATCTCCTACAGGACTTGAAAAAGTAGGCCTTTCATCTTACAAAGAGGTACTT
>JALVIU010000050.1 GCA_027028665.1 Candidatus Atribacteria bacterium
AGAATAAACTCGCAGAAATATTTGGTGTAAGCAGGCTCACAGCAAGAAAGGCTGTAGGAGAACTCGTTCAAGAAGGTTACTTCGTAAGGGTACAGGGAATGGGAACCTTTGTCTCCCATCTACCTGTAGGTATAGGCAAAAGACCTACATATATTGGTGTTGTAGTAAAGGGTACAGATGGTGCAAGGGGACAGGCAATTCTTTCTGGCATATTCAAAGGCCTATATAGGGAATTCATATATCCTATTATTGCTCCATTAGGTGATGATAATTTAGAAACAGAAAAAGAAGTACTTGGGGAACTCCTAAAACACGACATTCAAGGTCTTATATTTGACCCATTTGAACGCTCTATAGAAAACGATAAACTGTTATCCCTAATAGATATGGGATTCCCTATGATTTTTGTAGATAGAGAAATTGGAAATCTTGGGGTACCTGCTATAAGTTCCAATAACTTTTCAGGGGGAAAAAAGCTTGGAAAACATCTCAAAGAACATAATGTAAAAAAAGTAGCCTTTATCACTCACGAGCCACTTGAAGTAATAAAGATAAGAGATAGATTCGAAGGTTTTACTAAAGGTTTTGGTACCTCACCTGAAGTTTTTTACATAAAAGAAGATCCAAACATTTACCACAGAGAAAATAGAAAATTGTTCATAGAAAGCATACAAAAGATCGTGAAGCATAAATTCGATGCAATCTTTTTCTCTCATGATCTTATAGCCATATCTGGTATGACACTTCTTTCCCATATGGGGAAAAAAGTACCAGATGACATAAAAGTTGTAGGATTTGACAACAAAAAGATTGGCGCATTTACCTTCCCTACTCTTACAACTATAAAGCAAGATTTTATGAAAATAGGAGAGATTGCTGCATTCTATATAGCAAAAATAACGCAACGAAAATTACCTATAAAATTAGACCATATACCTGTAGAGCTCATAGTTAGAGAATCATGTGGTTGTAAAGGGAATCATCCCTTTAAAATAAAGTAAAAGGAGGTTGGGTAGTATGAAAAAGCTATTTGTATTAAGTCTGGTAGTAGTTATGTTATTTGCCTTTTCTGTTTCAGGTTTTGCAGGTGAGAAGAAGTTGATTTTTGCGTCCACTCAGCTTGCACCTGCAGCAGAGAAGGAGTTCATGATTGGCACACTTCTTAAAAACTTCAAGGAAGAAAGTGGAATAAGTGTTGATTTTGTAGGACTTAGTTACAATGAAATTCTATCAAGACTATCAGCAGAGGAAAAGACAGGAAAGGTAACCATTTCTGTGATAGGAGATCTTCATGGTGGCCTTGACGCAATGAGTGCAAACGGATTTTTAGCTGATCTTTCTGGACTTACACTTCCATACAGAACATTTATACCTACACTTGAAAAATACTCTATAATAAGAGGAAAAAAGGTATATGTACCATGGATGCAGGCAACATATGTAATGGTTGCAAATAAAGAGGCTTATAAATATCTACCAGAAGGACTCACAAAAGATGATATAATGAAGGCCTCTGATAAATGGACATATGATGCACTTCTGGCATGGGCGAAGAATCTAAATGATGCACTTGGTGGTCCAAAGTTTGGCCTTCCAATGTCTCCAAAAGGACTCTTCCATAGGTTCTTACACGGATATCTCCTTCCATCATTCACAGGCTATCAGGCAAAGGAATTTGCATCAAAAGATGGCGTAGCTGCATGGGAATATATGAGAAAGCTTGTAAAATATATACACCCTGCAAGCTCAACATGGTCTGCAATGGATGAACCTCTTATGAAAGGTGAAGTTCTTCTTGCGTGGGATCACACCGCAAGGATTAAATCTGCGATAGTTCAGTCACCAGATAAATTTGATGTTATTCCTGTACCAAGAGGACCAAAAGGAAGGGGTTACATAATTGTTGCAGTAGGACTTGCAATTCCTCAGAATGCACCATCTATGGATAAGGCAGAAAAACTTATAGAATACCTCACAAGACCAAAGGT
>JALVIU010000051.1 GCA_027028665.1 Candidatus Atribacteria bacterium
GCACTTGGATTCTTAATGGCAGATGCGGTGCAGAAGGTGGCACCACTTTTCCCAAAAACAAAGTTTGTTCTTATCGATTTTCCAGGAGACAAAAAGATCACAAACCTTGCGTCTTATCTCTTTAAGGCAGGACAGAGTGGATTTTTGGTAGGTATTGTAGCTGCTGCTACAAGCAATACCAATAAGGTAGGAGCACTTCAAGGAATGGCTATTCCTCCAGTGCTTGCATGGACTGCAGGATACCGCTGTGGTATAAAGGCATGGAACGAAGTAAAAGGCGACAAGGTAGAGCTCATAGTAAAAACAGCAGGTACTTTCAATGATCCTGCAAAGGGTAAGGCACTTACCCTTGCTATGGTAGGACAGGGTGCAGATATTATATTTAATGTAGCAGGTAACACAGGTGTAGGTATATTTGAAGCAGTAAAAGAATTGAATAAGGCAGCAGGTATTACTCCTGAGGATGCAAAAAATGGCAAAAAACCAAAATATTTTGCCATCGGTGTAGATATGAATCAGGATTGGGTAGTACCAGGTGAGGTACTTACCAGTGGTCTCAAGGTAATACCAAATGTTGTAGCAAGTGCAATTGAAGATGCATACAATGGAAAGTTTAAACCTGGAGTACATGTAGTGGGTTATGCAGAAGGGGCAGCTGGTATCTCTGACATGAAATACACAAAGAATTTTGTACCCAAAGAAGCACTTGATCTTGTGAAAAAGGCAGAGGCACTTATGGCCAAAAATGATCCTGCACTTGATTTTCCTCCTTTTGTAGAGGATGAGAAAAAATTTGCAGACAACTGGAAAGTGCCTGAGGCACTTAAATAAAAAGTATCAAAAAAAGGGTGAGGAAAACCTCACCCTTTTTTTGTATTTACACAAGTCTTTCAAATTGAGGTGACAAAGTGATTGCCGTAAAACTTGAAAATATTACCAAAAGATTCCCCCTTGTCCTTGCAAATGATCATGTAAATTTAGAGGTAGAGGAAGGAGAGATCCATGCAATAGTCGGAGAAAACGGAGCAGGTAAGTCTACTCTTATGAAAATCCTGTATGGCTATTTCCAGAAAGATGAAGGAAATATATATATATTTGGAGAGCTCATATCTACTATGACCCCTCATCTTGCCATAGAGAAAGGTATAGGTATGGTGCATCAGGAGTTTATGCTCATTCCTCCCCTCTCCGTATGGGAAAATATAGTATTGGGTTCAGAGATTAGGAAAAATCTATTTATAGATGAAAAAAAATGTAAAGACAAAATAAGAGAAATAGGAAAAAGTATGGGGTTTGAGGTGGATCTAAATGCTACAACAGGAGATCTTCCCGTAGGAATTCAACAAAAGATAGAGATTATGAAGATCCTCTACAGGGGTGCACGTATCCTCATACTGGATGAGCCTACAGCTGTACTCACTCCTCAAGAAGTGGATGAGCTTTTCGAAATCCTGAAGAAATTGAAAAAAGAGGGAAAAACTATCCTTTTAATTACCCATAAATTAAATGAAGTAATGGATGTATCTGATAAAGTAACAGTTATGAGAAAGGGCAAGGTTATAGGAACAAGGGTAACGAAAGAGACCACACCAGAGGAACTTGCAGAGATGATGGTGGGCAGAAAGATCGTACTAAAGGTGGAAAAGCCTCCAAAGGAAAAAGGAGATGAGATAATACGTATAGAAAATTTAAAAGTAAAAGATCCTAAAAAGAACATTCTGGTGGTAAAAGGTGTAAATCTAAGTGTAAAAAAAGGTGAGATTGTAGGTATCGCAGGGGTTGCAGGAAATGGTCAAACAGAACTTGTAGAGGCCATATCTGGTCTAAGGCATATAGATGAAGGACATGTTTATCTAACTGGAAAGGATATCACAAACAAAACACCTTATGAGATAAGGATGGAGGGACTTGCTCATATCCCAGAGGACAGAAAGGGTATGGGTCTTATTATGGAATTTTCCATAGGTGAAAATATTGCAATAGGCAG
>JALVIU010000052.1 GCA_027028665.1 Candidatus Atribacteria bacterium
CCTATTGTAAAAGAACCAAATCTCTCCAAGCTTCTTATACAGCTTAAGAAGGCAAAAGGGGAAGGTGTAGGAAGAATAGAGGCACCAAGGGGAGAAGTATTTCATTATACAAGGCTTGAGGGTGTAGAAAATCTCCATACATGGCGGGCAAGGGCCCCAACATATGCAAATCTTCTTACATGGATACCGATGTATAAGGATCAGGAAGTGGCAGATATTCCTATTATTGCCGCATCTATAGATCCCTGTATTGCATGTATGGATAGGGTAACTATGATAGATACAAAAGTAGGAAAAGAAAAGATTGTGACAGGGGAGGAGCTTCACAGAATGAGTGTGGAGAAATCTCGTAGATTAAGAGGTGCAAGATGATAGTGTTGAGGTTTTTAGGGGCAATTGGTATTACAGTCCTTACGCTCTTTATTGCACTCTTATTTAAAGGTATAGATAGAAAGATTGCAGCAAGGCTCCAGGGTAGGTTTGGTCCACCTATACTTCAGCCCTTCTGGGATGTAATAAAACTTATGGGTAAAGAGAATATAGTGCCGAAGGGTGCAGTAAAGTGGATATTTAACAGTGTACCTATTATAGGACTTGTTGCCACAATTACAGTACTTTTTTATATTCCTTATGGTTCTATGGGTGCAGTTTTTGGGCCTTATGGAGATGTGATCCTTATACTCTATCTCTTAATTATCCCTGCACTTTCCATGGTAATAGGGGGATTTGCATCTGGTTCACCTTACGCTACAGTTGGTGCGCAGAGAGAGATGGTAATGATGATGAGCTATGAGTTTCCTCTGGCTTTATCCATTATTGGAATAGGATGGAGTATCTCCCATTTCTATACAGGTAGTGAACTTTTCTCTCTGAGAGTAATTTCTTCAAATCCTCTATGGGGGCATCTTGGACCACTGGGTATATCAGGTCTCTTCCTGCTCCTTGTTACCCTTGTTGCAGTGGTGCCTGCAGAGCTTTCCAAGGTACCATTTGATGTTCCAGAGGCAGAGACAGAGATTGCAGAAGGTGTGCTTGTAGAATATTCAGGTAGAAATCTTGCCATGTTTTACCTTACAGATGCAGTTAAGGCATTTATTGTAGCAGCACTTATTGTACTCTTGTTCTTTCCTTATGGCTTAGGAGTGGGAGGATTTATTGGATGGATACTGGACTTTATCTTCTTCTTTGTCAAGGTTCTGGCGGTAATGATTGTAAATGTTACTTTTGTAAGGGTTGCAATATCTCGACTGAAGATAGACCAGATTTCTTATGGATATCTTGTGCTCATATCATTTATAGGACTTGTAGGAATATTGCTTATGTATCTTGATAGATTTATGGTATAGGGATGAAGAAGGAAGTAGATTTCCGTAAATCACCCTTTCCTCTACCCCTTGTTATGATAGGGGCAGGAACGGTAGATAAACCAAATGCATCACTTTATATATGGTTTTCTCAGTTTAACGAAGACCCACCCATCTTTGCGGTGGCTATAAAAAAGAAAAGATATACATACACATTGATAAAAGAGACAGGAGATTTTTCTATAAACATCCCTACAAAAAGATGTCTTAAAGAGGCAGATCTTGTAGGTACATCTACAGGGCGTACCATAGATAAGTTTAAAGAATATGGGCTTACCCCATTACCTGGTAAGTTTATAAAAGCTCCCCTTGTAGGGGAATGCCCTATAAATATCGAGCTTAAGGTAATAGATGAGATAGTATTTCCAGATCACTCTATGATAATAGGAGAGGTGTTAGATACATGGATTGAAGAGGATTTACTAAAAAGGGGTGACAAGGTGCTTGATATCCAGAAATTGTCACCTATTATTGTAAACTATTCTGACCTTTCTTATCATGGCCTGGGGGAGTTTTTAAATTTTGCTGGATTTTCAAGGAGGAAAAAATAGGATGTTTGGACCACTTGCAGGGGAATTAATAAAACAGATGGTGGGAGGACCTGATACAAATCTTTTT
>JALVIU010000053.1 GCA_027028665.1 Candidatus Atribacteria bacterium
ATATTTAGATAATATTCTAAGGGGGTTGCCCCATCAAGATATGAGATATACTTAAGCTCTTTATCAGTTGTATCCAATGCATCCTTTATTATAATAGTGGTAAAGGGAAGGGAAAGTATCACCCCTACAAAGAGTATCCCAAGCCATGAATAAAAATTTGATTCAACCAGATTAAAACTTGTACTAAAAAGATTATTAAAAAGTGATACTCCATCATATCCGTGAAGAAGTGCACGAAAAGAGAGTATAAAAATATACTTTGGTATAGCCCAGGGGATAAAAAAGAGTAGCTTATACCATGTCCCAAACCTTAGATCCTTTTCAAATATGATGGCAAATATAAAACCCAATAGGAATGTAAGTAAAACAGAGAGTATACCGTAAAGCAGGCTTATCTTAAAAGAAAGGATAAGATTTGGATCCCCTACTACATAGCTATAGTACTTTTTACCATCGGAGAAAGTAAGAAATAGACCATATAGAAAGGGATATATCTCAAATAAGAAAAAGAGAGAAAGTACAGGGAGAGGGAAAAAGAAAAGTCCCCCCTTCCATATACTCCTTTTCATCTACTTTTGACCTTGAAGATATTTCCTTCCTACTTCAAATGCCTTATTTATAGGAACATCTTTGGAAAGTATGAGTTTCAGTACATTTGAAAGTGCCTTATTATATCGATCATAGATGGCCCCCTTTGGTGCAGTGATACCTGTCTCTACTGTTACCTTTAGTCCAGAAAGGTAAGGTTCATCTTTAAACACCTGAGATAGTGCTTCATCATTATCCGGAAATTTATATAATGGTTTACAAAATTCAAGTTGAACTTCTTTCTTAGATAAAAACTTAAGAAGTGTTAGCGCTTCCTTATGTGCCCCTTTAAATAAAATAAAACCTTTGTAATCAAGATACGATGGTATCCTTACACCTGTCATATCATTTATAGGCAAAGGAAGTATGCCAAATGCGATATTGTCCTTTAAGAAATCAGGGATAGTAAATGTACCAAATATTATTATACCTATCTTTCCCTTTTTAAAGCCTGAAAGTATAGCATTCCTATCAAGGGACACACCTATCCCTTCTTTTATAAATTTCTTATAGAGAAGTATCGCCTTTTCTGTAGCAGATGTAAAAAACCTCTCTCTTGCCATGCACTTTACGCAATCTTTTCTAAAAGAGTATTCAAATCCTGCAAAATAATAAGGGCTATACCCACCCCATCCAAAAGGAATTATGCCTTTTATACTTTTAAGTCTTTTCGCATAAGTTTCAAGATCTTTTATGGTCCAATTAATATCTGGAAAAGAAATACCTGCTTTCTTAAAGAGAATGGGATTATAATATACTACCTGTGTATCAAAATAAAATGGTAATGCATATAGCCTATCCTTATAGGTAAATGCAAATTTACCTCTCTCTGAGGCCTCCTTTGAGACTTCCTTATCTATGGGGCTTGCCACATCTAATCTCTCTATGTCATCCACATAGCTATCCCGTATAAGTGCTATATCTGGCAGTTTGCCTCCAGCTTTTGAGATTGTTTTTAGTTTCTGTAGGATCTTTGGGACATATACTATGTTTACCTTAATATGTGTCTTTTCTTCAAATCTATTTATTATATCTTGATAGCTTTTCTTTCCCTCCCAACTTACCCATAAGGTTATGGGAGAAGCATAAGAAACGGTAGTGGCAAGTATAAATATTATTAACAAAAAAATAAATATTATTTTATCTTTTTTGGAAAACATTGTTAAACCCTCCAGGTTTAAATTTTAAGCCAAATTTTACCTTTTAAGTATAAGACATATTTATTGTTTAGTCAAGATATTTCTATGCATATATTGATTTTATTCGGAATTTGATATATAATATATTTAAAAATTTCGGAAAAAAGAAATATTGTTACTTATTTTTAAGGAAAGGAGGGGAAGGGTTTGGAAGAAAACTTGCAAGAACAGATCAAAGAAATTGTAAAAAAATTCCCTAAAGGCCAGGATTCGCTGATAGAAGTCCTGCACAAAATACAGGAAAGATTTGGATATATATCAGAAGAAGCCCAAAAGATAGTTGCAAAAGAGCTCCGCATCTCCCAGAGTAAGGTATTTGGTGTGGTTACATTTTATCACTTTTTCAGACAAGAACCTATAGGAAAACATCTCATTACAGTATGTAGGGGAACTGCGTGTCATGTAAGGGGTGCAGGCAGGGTGGCAAATGCCCTCGAAAAGACACTTGGCATAAAGGTAGGACAAACCACTAAAGACAGGAAATTTACACTTGGGGTTGCCCGATGTTTTGGTGCATGTGGCCTTGCACCAGTTGTTGATATAGACGGGAAAACCTATGGAAGGATGAATCCAAATAAGATGAAGGAGCTTCTTGCAAAGTTTGAATGACTCTATAATGGGAGGTTTCTACCGTGAATCATACAGAGATACTTGTTTGTCTTGGAGCAGGGTGTGTTTCTTCTGGTAGTCTTAAGGTTAAAGAGGCATTTGAAAACCAGATAAGGGAACTCGGCCTCTCCAATAGTGTAAAGGTTATTGGGACAGGATGTATGGGACCCTGCGAAAAAGGTCCTGTTGTAAGTATAAAGCAGCTCGGTCTATACTATCAAGATGTTACACCAGATAAGGTAGAAGATATTGTACATGCCCACTTTGTAAATAATACACCCAAAGAGGAATATCTTTTTAAAGGGGCCCAGCAGTTTTTTAAAAAACAGATGAAGATTGTGCTTGCCAATTGTGGCCAGATAGACCCGGAAAGCATAGATGATTATATAAATACAGGGGGATATAAAGCTATAGAGCAAGTACTTAAGATGGAGCCTCAGAAGGTTATAGAGATGATAAAGGAATCTGGCCTTCGCGGAAGAGGAGGGGCAGGGTTCCCCACTGGGGTAAAATGGGGATTTGTAAGAGCCGCAAAGGGTAGTCCAAAGTATGTTATATGTAATGCAGATGAAGGAGACCCCGGTGCATTTATGGATAGAGCCGTCTTAGAGGGAGACCCTCATACTGTACTTGAGGGCATGCTCATTGCAGGTTATGCCACAGGTGCATCTCATGGTTATATATACATAAGGGCGGAATATCCTCTTGCCATAGAAAGATTGAAAAAGGCTATATCACAGGCAAGGGAGAGGGGATATCTGGGAAACAACATTTTAGGTACAAATTTCTCCTTTGATATAGAGCTTAGAATGGGAGCAGGTGCATTTGTATGTGGAGAAGAAACTGCACTTATTGCATCCATCGAGGGAAAAAGAGGTATGCCCAGACCCAAACCGCCATTTCCTGCAAATAAGGGCTTATGGGGAAAACCTACCCTTATAAATAATGTGGAGACCCTTGCAAATATACGACATATAATCTTAAAAGGACCTTATTGGTTTAGATCTGTGGGCACAGAAAAAAGTCCTGGGACAAAGGTCTTTGCCCTATCTGGAAAGGTGAAGAATACAGGACTTATAGAGGTACCAATGGGGACTCCACTGGGAGAGGTGGTGTTTGATATAGGAGGAGGCCCTCCAAAGGATAGAAAATTTAAGGCTGCCCAGATAGGTGGGCCTTCAGGTGGGTGTCTTACCAATGTTCATCTGAATACCCCTCTTGACTATGAACATGTTACAGAGGCAGGGGCTATCATGGGCTCAGGAGGACTTATCATATTAGATGAGGCTACCTGTATGGTAGAGCTTGCCCGATTTTTCCTGGAGTTTTGTCAGGACGAATCCTGTGGCAAATGCCCTCCATGTAGGGCAGGTACAAAGAGGATGCTCGATATCTTAGAGAAGATTACCAGGGGAGAGGGTTCCCTTGAAGATATAAAGACTCTTGTAACACTTGGAAACAAAATAAAGGATACAGCCCTTTGTGGTCTTGGTCAAACTGCACCAAATCCGGTGCTTTCCACTATACGTTACTTTGAAAAAGAATATGAGGCACATATTATTGATAAAAAGTGCGAAGCAGGGATATGTGCAGAACTCTTTATAGCACCTTGTGAAAACAGGTGCCCTGCCAATGTAGATGTTCCAAGTTATGTAACATATATTGCAGAGGGTAGATATAAAGATGCATTTTATACACATATAAAGAACAATCCATTTCCATCCATATGTGGAAGGGTTTGCCCTGCACCATGTGAAGACTTCTGTCGCAGAGGCCAGATAGACGAACCTATTGCCATAAGACAGCTCAAGAGATTTATGTCAGATGTGGCACTGGATAGGGATTGGACCCTTCCAGAACCTGTACACTACAATGGAAAAAAAGTAGCAGTTGTGGGTGCAGGACCTGCAGGCCTGGCAAATGCCTTTTATCTTAACCTCAAAGGATATAAAGTTACAGTATTTGAGGCTCTTTCCGAACCAGGAGGTACGATGACATATGCAATCCCTGAATATAGATTACCAAAGGAAATTATCCTGAAGGAGATCAAACGAATTGAGGATTCAGGGGTAGAGATAAGGTTGAATCAGAGAGTAGAAGACCTTAATCCTTTAAGAGAGGAATTTGATGCAGTATTTCTGGCATGTGGATCTATGAAAGGACTTCCTCTCGGTATTCCAAGAGAAGATGTACAAGGTATTTATGACGGAATAGAATTTCTCCATGCAATAAAGCAAGGAGAAAAGGTAGAGATAGGAGAAAAGGTGGTAATAATAGGTGGTGGAAATACAGCAATTGATGCAGCAAGATGTGCAAGAAGAAGGGGGAAAGATGTAACGGTACTTTATAGAAGAGAGAAAAAGGATATGCCTGCACTAAAGAGCGAAATAAAAGAGGCAGAAGAGGAAGGTGTAAGGTTTATATACCTTGTCACCCCTGTCGAATTTCTAACCAAACCAGATGGAAGTGTAGGGAGTATAAGGTGTATAAGGGTAAAACTTGGAGACTTTGATAAAACAGGAAGGAGAAGGCCAATACCCATAGAGGGATCAGAATTCGAAATAGAGGCAGATACGGTAATAAAAGCAATAGGGCTTACCACCAATATACCTTTTGCAAAAGATGGAATAAAAGTGAACAAAAGAGGTTATGTAGAGGTAAATCCAAGAACCATGGAAACATCTATCCCAGGGGTGTTTGCAGGAGGAGATCTTGTAAGAGGACCATCTCTTGTAATAGAGAGTATTGCAGATGGAAGGTTAGCTGCAATAGGCATAGATAAGGCCCTTGGTGGTGATGGGGTACTATTTTATGAGGAAAGACGACCTGTGGAGACAACATACAATGAAGAACCTTATCTGGAGAAGATGCCAAGAAGAAGACCTAAGAAGATGGATCCAGAAAAGAGGATTTACTGTTTCCGTGAGGTAGAGGAGACCTTCTTTGAACATGATGCAATTGAAGAGGCAAGAAGGTGTCTCCACTGTGACAGGAAAGAAGAGGAGTGATGGGATATGGGAAAGATAAGTGTAAAGATAAATGATAAAGAGATCGTATGTGATGAGGGGAAGAGTATCTTAGAGGTAGCAAGGGAAAATGATATATATATTCCTACACTCTGTTATCATGAAGGACTTGAGGCCTATGGAGGATGCAGGCTCTGCCTTGTAGAGGTAAAGGGAAATCCAAAGCTCCTTGCAAGCTGCTCTACCCCTGTATCAGATGGTATGGAAGTATTCACAGAAACAGAAAGGGTAAAAAGTTCGAGGAGATTCATTCTTGATTTGCTTATGACAGAGAGAAATCACTTCTGTATGTTTTGCGAAAAAAGTGGTCCTTATGAGACTACAGATTGTGAACTGGAAAAAGAAGCATATGAAGTAGGGCTTGATCACTTTATATTCCCTGTATATGAAAAGGGCTATAGTGTGGATGCAAGCTCTAAAGACCTTGTAATAGATCACAATAGATGTATATTGTGTGGTAGATGTGTAAGGGTCTGTGATGAGATAGTTGCAAATTCTACATTGAGCTTTGGATATAGAGGGAGTCAAGCACTTATAGTGGTAGACATCGGACAGGAAAGAGATGAGTCTACCTGCAT
>JALVIU010000054.1 GCA_027028665.1 Candidatus Atribacteria bacterium
ATCATTCAAAATCAGTAAAAGGTGTCTTAAGGGGATTGCATTATCAAAAAGAGCCTTTTGCACAAGGTAAACTGGTACGATGTATAAAAGGAAAAATTTTTGATGTAGCTGTAGATATAAGAAAAGGAAGCCCTACTTTTGGAAAATGGATAGGTTGTGAACTTTCAGAAGAAAATAGATTTATGCTTTGGATACCTAAAGGATTTGCACATGGTTTTTTAGCTCTTTGTGAAGAGACAGAAATAATCTATAAAGTTAGTGGTGCAGAGTACTCTCCAAGTCACGATACAGGAATACGGTGGGATGATCCTGATATTAATATAAATTGGCCCAGAACAGATGCTATATTATTATCAGAAAAAGATCAAAAACTGCCCTATTTAAAAGATGCGGATATCAATTTTATATATGGAGGATAAAATTTGAAAATATTGGTAACTGGAGGCGCTGGTTTTATAGGAAGCGAATTTGTGAGACAAGCTATCAAAAGAGAGATTGAATTAGTTGTTGTGGATAAGCTTACCTATGCGGGAGATTTGGAAAGGTTAAAAGAGGTTAAAGATACAATCAGTTTTTATAAAGCAGATATAACAAACAAAGAGTTTATTGGATATATCTTTCAAAAAGAAAAGCCAGATGTAGTAGTGCATTGGGCAGCAGAAAGCCATGTTGATCGGAGTATACTAGATGCAACTCCTTTTATTGATACAAATGTAAAAGGTACGCAAGTTTTACTAGATATTGCAAAAAAGCATGATATTGAGAAATTTATCAATATCGCAACCGATGAAGTGTATGGAGAATTGGGAAAAGAAGGAGAGTTTTATGAAGATACTCCACTCAATCCAAGCTCTCCCTATTCAGTAAGCAAAGCTTCTGCAGATATGCTAGGAAGAGCCTATTATAGAACATATGACCTACCGGTAATAACTGTAAGACCCTCCAATAACTATGGATATTGGCAATATCCAGAAAAATTGATACCAATGGTTATTTTGAAAGCTTTAAAAAATGAGGTTATCCCAGTTTATGGAAGAGGGGAGAATGTAAGAGAATGGCTTTTTGTAAGCGATTGCGTAGAGGCAGTTATTGAAATAATAAATAGAGGAAAAGCGGGAGAAGTATACAATATAGGAAGTGGAGAGGAAAGAACAAATATTGAAGTAGTCAAGTCTATTCTAGATATACTTGATAAACCAGAAAGTCTTATAGAGTATGTTCAAGATAGGCCTGGTCATGACTTTAGATATGCTTTAAATATAGATAAAATAAAAAAAGAGATGGGATGGAGAGCCAAAATTAGATTTGAAGATGGAATAGAAAAAACAGTACAATGGTATATAGAAAATATAGAATGGGTGGAGAAGAAAATACATTATCTGCAGCAGTATTGGAAAGAAACATATAAATGAAATATTTAATTTTGGGGAAGGATGGACAGCTAGGAAATGCTTTTGCAAAGTATTTGAATAATCAGAAAAAAGAGACTATTGCAGTATCTCGTAAAGAGTGTAATATTATAGATACCAACGCAGTGTTAGAAGTATTTGCGGTTTACAAACCTGATATCGTTCTCAATTGCGCCGCGTACAATCTGGTGGATAGAGCCGAAACAGAGTACTGGGATGCATATAGCGTCAATGCGTTAGGGGTAAAAAATCTTGCAATTGCGGCAAAAAAATATGGCTCTTATTTCATAACGTACTCCACCGACTACGTATTCGATGGAAGTAAAGAAGATGGGCTCTACACTGAAGAGGATATACCAAATCCACTTAACGAGTATGGAAAAAGTAAATTCACAGGCGAGAAGTGGATAGAAGAAGAGAGTCTTGAAAAATCTCTTGTGTTTCGTACAAGCTGGATGTATGGAGAGGGGAAACAAAACTTTATCTATAAACTGATGCAGTGGGCACAAAGTAGTGAGTGTCTCAAAATTGCCTATGATGAGATCTCCGTGCCTACATCTACAAGAA
>JALVIU010000055.1 GCA_027028665.1 Candidatus Atribacteria bacterium
CTTTACCCTTTCAGAAAGTACCCTATATTTTAGACATCTTTTAATTATATTTATTGTTATTTCAAATATAATAGTTGGGGTTTTTATTTTTCCGTGGATTTTGTATTTAGCGAAAGAAAGAGAATATATAAAAAATACAACACAAGTGTTAGGTGAATCTTCTGAAAATGTTACCCTGGAAGAAGTATTAGACCTTACAGTTAAAAATTTATATACTCATAAACTCTATAAAAAAACTCTTGAGGCAACAATAGCTACAAAGAGCGTTAAAGAAGCTCTAAGGGTTCTTGCATCAACGCTTTCTGAGATGGTGGATTCAAAATATTGGGGTATAATGCTTTTATCTCTTGATTTCAAAGAATGGAGGTTATTTCTTTGGTCTATTGGGTTTGATGTAAAGTGTTTTGACAAGGCCCTTAATGTTATAAAAAAACAGAATTCTATAGAATTGAAAAAGATTATAAACTTAAAAGAAGTATATTTATTAAATGATATTAATGAAATAGATTTTTTAAAAAATATAAAATAAATTTCATATTATCATGTTAAATCTATTAGTGCTATCCCTATGATTGTAAATGATGAAGTAATAGGATTGCTGCTTCTTGCATGGGATCAGAAGAAGGAATTTGGTTCATATGATAAGTTAGTTTTCGAAAATGTAAGGGATATGATCAGGGATATACTTAAAAGTACATACAATATTCATGATATGTTCTGGATCTCCTATAAAGATCCTTTGCTTGATATATACAATAGAAGAATACTTAAAGATATTGCTAATAAAGACTATGAAGGCACTTTATTATATCTTGATCTCGATAATTTTAAATCTGTAAATGATAAATATGGTCATGATATGGGGGATAGACTTCTGAAGAAATTTGTCTCCACTGTAAAAGGACTTTTAAGAAGTGAAGATATTATTTTAAGATATGGAGGAGATGAATTTATAATCTACCTTAGAAATACAGACATAGAAACTGCAGAGAAAATAGCACAAAGGATAAGAGAAAAAATAAAAGAAGAATTTTTGGACTATGGAGTTACAGTATCTATTGGTGTAGTAGAACTTGAAGAAAATGCAACAATCTATGAGAAAATTTCTGAAGCAGATAAAAAAATGTATGAAGAAAAAAGAAGGAAACATATGAATTTATAGAGTGTGAGCGACTTTTTGACAGTATTTTTCTTTAGAAAATTCATATACAATTCTCTCCCTTAGTATAAGATAGATTGTTACCATAACCTCGTTTTCCAGAGAGAATTATTCCTCAAAAAATTTTTCATATAACTTAATCTTCTCATAATGTTTCTTTCATAGCACAAAAATATGTTATAATACAATAAAGGAAATTTTCTTAAAGATAAGATGGAGGTTTGTTGTGGAGACATTAAAACTTAGAGATCGTATAGCAGGTGTTATATATGGTGTTGCTATTGGTGATGCAATGGGTATGCCTGCATGCTTTTTACCAGAGGATACACGAAAAAAATTTGGATGGATAGAGGATTTTTTAGATGCGCCTGATGATCACCCTGTACATAGAGGTTTTGTAGCAGGACAGATAACAGATGATACAGAGCAGACACTTGCTATTGCTCAGTCTATAATAGATGAAGGAAATGTGACCTTAGAGGGAATTGCAAAGGCTTTGCTTTCATGGTTTGAAAGTGTAGGTGGGGAGGAATCCCCCTATGTAGGCCCAAGCACCAAAGCAGCAATGATAAGGATAAAAAGGGGAGAAGATCTTACAAAAACAGGAATAACAGGTACTACTAATGGTGCGGTTATGCGTATATCCCCCATAGGTGTTATACATCCGGGAGATTTTGATACTACATTAAAAGATGCAGAGCTCTCCTGTATCCCTACACATAATACCAATGTCGCTATATCTGGTGCATCTGCAATAGCTGTTGGCATCTCTACTGCCTTAGGTGGAAGAGGGTGGGATGATATACTTACAAGCATGGAACTTGCGGCAGAAAGGGGTGCAGAGAAAGGAGAGAAATATATTCTTCCCTCTATAAAGGAACGGTTTAATTTTGTATATGCACTTATCGATGCATCTAAAGATGAAAAAGAGACACTGGAAAATTTTTATAATATAATAGGAACAGGGCTTCCAGTATATGAGATAGTTCCATCTGCACTTGGTATTGTTTTACTTGCAGAAGGTGATCCTATAAAAAGTGCAATCTATGCCGCAAATTGCTCAGGAGATGCAGATACCCTTGGCGCTATAGCTACAGGATTGGCAGGTGCAATAAGTGGAGTATCTGCTATACCAGAAAGATATATAGAAAAGATTCGGGAGGTAAACAAGAGGTATAATTTTGAAAAGATAATAGATGGCCTTACAGAAGTGGCTATTAAGAATATGAATGGATAGGAAGGTGGCACTTCATGAAGGATGTAATTTTTAAAGGCATATTAATAGTAAATGGAGATGGTGAGATTGTAGGGCGGAGAGATGTAGCTATAAGAGATGGCATTATCTCTAAGATATCCAGAGAAGATCTGGGTACATATGCCAAAGAAGTGATAGATGGGAAGGAGCTCCTTCTTATGCCTGGCTTTATAAATACTCATACCCATGCAGAGATGGTCTATTTTAGGGGAATGCTTGAAGATATGACCATTCAGGACTGGTTTAATAAGGGCATATGGGTAGTTGAAGGTGGGCTTACCGAAGATGATGTATATTGGGCTGCACTACTTGCCGTATATGAAATGATAGATAGTGGAATAACTACCTTTGCCGATCACTACTTTTTTATGGATAAGGTAGCGGAGGTAGTGGATAAGGTTGGAATACGAGCAGACCTTGCATGGGCCTTTTTTGGCTCTGGAGAGGATTGGGAAGAAAAATTTGAAAGGGCACTTAGATTTACTCAGAATTGGCATAAAAGGTCAAATAGGATTACTACATCACTTGGTCCTCATGCACCCTATACTTGTCCTCCAGATCTCCTTCGTGAAGCTGCAGGTATCGCAAAAAAAGAAGGATGGAAAATCCATATCCATGCAGCAGAGACAAAGGAACAGACAGAGGATTCCCTTGAAAAGTATGGAATGACCCCTATTGAGATATTAGCGGATACAGGTATATTAGAATCCCATACTATAATTGCACACGCCCTTGGAGTAACAGATGGAGATATGGATATTTTATCGAAACATAGAGTAGGTATCTCTTACGCTCCAAAGACCTATATGAAATTAGCAATGGGAGCAGGTAAAGTAAAGGAAATTATGGAAAAAGGTGTAAAAATAGGTTTTGGGACAGATGGACAGGGAAGCAGTAATACTGTGAACATATGGGAGCAGATGAGGTTAGGAGCCCTGTTTTTAAAATATCACTATAATGATCCTACAAAATTTACACTAAGTGAAATAATAAAGATGGCTACAAAGGATGCAGCGAAGGTCCTGGGTATGAAGGATGTAGGAGATATAAAGGAAGGATACAAAGCAGATCTTATTACTATTTCATTTTCTTCACCATATCTTTCTCCATTAGGAGATCCCAGAGCACATATTATTTATACACTCCAGAATAAAGACATAAGAGATGTCATGGTGGATGGAAAATTTTTGAAAAGGGACGGGTTACTTGTAGGATTTGATTTTGATCTTACAAGGAGGGAGATTGAAAAGAGAAAGAAGAGGCTTTTTTCTCTTAAGGGACAAAAACTCCTCCAGTATTACCCTGCATAATATCCTTTTTATGTAAGATGATGAATAAAATACCAAGGGCCTCAAAAGGCCCTTGCCTCCTAATATAATACCGTCTAAAAGTCTAAATAAAAATACATCTACTTGACATTTTATGTATTTGGTTTTATAATATATATGCAAAAAGAATATATATGGTGAGTGCATATGACAGCAGGAAGAGGAAAAAGAGGCGGACCAGGATTTGGAAGAAATTGGTGGCTTGAGGCGTATATCCTGCTGTCTCTCTACAAGAGGGGGGCAGCACATGGGTATGAGCTTCTGGATAGGCTTGCCAGATATGGTATCAGATGGCCTGGACAGGGGAGTGTAGGTATAGTATATAAGCAGTTAAGAGATATGGAGGCAAGAGGTCTGGTGCTTTCTAACTGGGAGTTAGGAGGAAAGGGTCCTCCTCGGAGGATCTATAATATAACCCCTTATGGGGTTTCCTATCTGGAAGATATCGTCCAGATACTAAAGGGTCATTTAGTAACTATTTCTGAATTTATAAGAGATTTTGAGGAAAGGAGGCGATAATATGCCATATGGAGATGGAACCGGTCCACTTGGAACAGGTCCAATAGGAAGAGGCTTAGGACCTTGCGGTAGAGGTCTTAGGGCACCGTATACTCCATACTATGGATACTATGGACCAAGACCATATACAGGTTTCTATGGACCGAGGTTTGGTCTTGGATATGGTTGGGGTAGAGGTTATGGTTTTGGACGCGGAAGAGGTTATGGCGCAGGCTTTGGAAGAAGGTGGTGGTAACGCCACCTTCTTTTTTTATTAATTTGTTGGTCCCTATTGATACAATCTTCTTATGTTTCTAAAAAATATTATCAGAATTAAGTAAATTTCATTATATTTATGAAAAAAAGAGTTATCTCCCGATAATATACTGATAATTCCCTCTAAATGTACCTTATAAAGAATGATACAGAAAATCAGGATTTGACAAAACAAAAAAAATATTTTATTTATAAATAAGTAAGAATTATTTACTAAATATGCCTATGGAAAATTTGGAGAAAAGTAAAGATACAAGGCGGGTTTTGCGCCTTAGAAATCTACAAAATCTATTGGATATCCTTCTTCAGAGGGGAGAAGTAGCGCGTGTTGAGTTGTCTCAGCTTACAGGCCTTACAAAGACAACTATTACATCCCTTGTAAAAGACCTTATAGATAAAGGTATTGTAAAGGAAAAAGACCCTATTTTAAATAAAATGGGCGTAGGGCGAAATATTATTCCTTTAAAAATAAAAAAAGATGCAGTCTACACTATAGGAATAAAATTTCAAAGACACCATTTAAGTGGATTGCTTATAAACACCCATGGAGAGATCCTTTACAAAAAGAATGGACCAGTATATAAGGATACTACCCCTCAGAAAGTAATAAATATGCTTTTTGACATAATAGATGATATCCTTATAGATAACAAGAGTAGAAGAGTCAGTGCAATAGGAATTGGTATGCCCGGACCCTTGGATACAGTAGGGGGTATAGTTATGAATCCTCCTTACCTTTCTGGATGGAAAGATGTTCCCCTTGCCGAAATTATATCAGGTCGATATAAGATCCCCGTATGGATAGAAAATGATGCAAACTGTGCTTCCCTTGCAGAAAAGTGGTATGGAGGGGCAAGAGAATTGAATACATTTTTATTTGTCCTCTTGAGTGACGGAATAGGAGGAGGGGTTATCAGGAACGGAGAGCTCTATAAAAGTCCAAAAAATTATGAGATAGAGGTGGGTCATATAGTTTTAAGATATAAAGATAAGGTAGGTTTTCTGGAGGATTTTTGTAGATTTGATCTTATAGATGATCCTTTATCATTGATAGATGATAAAGGATTTTTGGATATGTTATATCTCATAGGAGAGGCTATCGCCACTATGGCAAATATAATTGGTCCTGAAAAGATTTTTATAGGGGGAAAGATGGCTGTGCTCGGAGATGTTATATTGAAGCCCATAAAAGAGAGATTGGATAAATACTCCTTTGGAAGAAACACGGATATTCCCGTGGAGATCTCTCGTATATATAAGGATGCAATAAGTATAGGCGCAGCAACTCATGCAATGAGAAAATATATCATAAGAAAGATGGCAGGAGATATAGAATAGATAAAAAGGGGGTGGTATGGGAAAGGGTAATTTTTATCCATATTAGTCAAAAATAACTAAAAGAGGAGGGTTTGAAATGAAGAGAAGTTTCAAAGTATTGGTTGTTAG
>JALVIU010000056.1 GCA_027028665.1 Candidatus Atribacteria bacterium
GAAAATGGTGCCTCACCAGTACCTACCTTTCTTGCATTGGATGCAGAACCGCCACCTACAGATGCTGTTGCCCTTATATCATCTGTATACTTGGAAAGAACCATACAAATAGCAGAAAGGGATGGATAATAGGTCCCTGTTGCAGAACCTGTAGGGATCTTCCATTTATAAACCTGACCAGAAAATGCAAATGCACTAAAGCTAAATATTAAAAGCAAAGAAACAACCAATACGGAGAAGCCTTTTTTCATACCTCTCCCTCCTTTTTAATTGTTCTTGTCCCCTTACCCAAAAATCTATAACCTCTTTGCAATCTCCTCAGCGAATTCCATTGTGCCTACCTTCCTGGCACCATCCATAAGACGGGCAAGGTCATATGTCACGATCTTCTCCATAATAGTTGCCTCAAGTGCAGAGATTATTGCATCTTTCACCTTATCCCATCCAAGGTATTCAAACATCATAGCGCCTGTAAGGATCAAGGCACTGGGATTTACCATGTTTTTATTTGCATACTTTGGTGCTGTACCATGTGTAGGCTCAAATAGTGCGATCTCATCTCCTATATTCGCACCTGGCCCAAGACCTATCCCCCCAACTTGAGCAAGTAGTGCATCTGAAATATAATCCCCATTTAAATTGGGAAGTGCAAGTATATCGTATTCGGCAGGCCTTAGAAGAACCTGTTGAAACATGGCATCTGCAATTCTGTCATTTATAACAATTGGTGCATTTTTTTCCTCGCCCTCTCTTTTTACATATGCAGAAAATTCTTCATCTGCTACCTCATATCCCCAATCCTTAAAGGCACCTTCTGTATATTTCATGATATTGCCTTTATGTACAAGGGTAACTTTTTTTCTATTTTTATCTATTGCATATCTTATAGCCATCCTCACAAGCCGCTTTGTCTTTCTTTCGCTCATAGGTTTTATACCAATCCCCGAATCAGGTTCCACAGATACACCCATCTCATCTTTCAAAAATTCAATCACACGAAAGGCCTCTTTACTCTTTGCAGGCCACTCTATGCCAAGATATATGTCATCTGTATTTTCGCGAAAGATTACCATATCCACCTTTTCTGGCTCACATACAGGGGCAGGTACACCCTTTACATATCTCACAGGACGTACATTTGCATAAAGGTCCAATCTCTGCCTGAGGGTAACATTGAGACTCCTAAACCCACCTCCCACAGGGGTGGTAAGGGGCCCTTTTATGGCAATTTTATACTTCTTTATTGTCTCGAAGGTCTCATCTGGAAGATAGTTACCAAATTTCTCATATGCCTTCTCCCCTGCATAGATTTCAAGCCATTCTATCTTTTTTGTACCATCAAAGACCTTATCCACAGCTTCATTAAATACAATATGAGATGCACGGGTGATATCTGGACCAATACCATCACCCTCTATAAAAGGTATAGTTACTTTTTCCATATTTATTTCTTCCTCCTGAGTAATTCTCTATAATAGGCAAGTGCTCCACCTTTTCTTATTATCTCTCTATCCTTTTCCCCTACATTACAGATAAGTCTGGTATCTTCACCTTTTGTAATGTTTTTAAGTACTATACTATCTTTCAGATCTCCTATCTCTATAACAAGTCTATCTCCTTGATCAATCCTATCGTAAAAGGATGGATCAGAAAACTCAAGGGGTAATATACCAAAATTTATAAGATTTGCCTTATGAATACGGGAAAATGATTTTACAATAACTGCACGCACACCAAGATACATAGGTGCAATAGCTGCATGTTCCCTACTTGAACCCTGGCCATAGTTCTCACCACCTACAACAAATCCACCACCCTTTTCCTTTGCCCTTTTTGGGAATAGAGGGTCAATACGGGTAAATACATATTCAGAGATCTTAGGGATATTAGATCTATATGGTAATACTTCAGCACCTGCAGGCATAATATGATCTGTTGTAATATTATCACC
>JALVIU010000057.1 GCA_027028665.1 Candidatus Atribacteria bacterium
GTAGTTGTTGAAAAGGAGGATAGTATATGATAAAATATAAAAAACATAACAGGAAAGGTGTATATGAAATTTGCAAAATATGCGATTATCGGGATTGTTAGTATTCTTTTTATATATCCCTTTTTCATTGGGGGATGTAATCTATTTATAGAACCCAGCCCATCCCCTACACCCTCTCCAACCCCTACAGAGGTGATTGTAGAAGAGGTCGAAAATCCCATACTTATAAATGATGGAGGAAAATATACGAATGACCCTGTTGTAGAACTTACACTATCTGCGCCTGGTGCATCTCTTATGGCCCTTTCGGGAAATGGCTCAGAGTGGTCATCATGGCTTATCTATAGTGAGGAATACAAAGGGTTTGATCTATTTAATGGACCAGGTTGTACCAAGGCAGAAGGAACAAGGAGGGTGTTTGTAAAGTTTAAATATCCAGATGGTGATATAAAAGGGCCATATTCTGCATCCATTATACTTGATCAGACCAAGCCATATCTAAAATATGTAAGATGGATAGATGTAAATGCAAATCTGAAGATAGATGCAGGGGATATTCTAAAGATAGGTTTTTCAGAATCTATAGATACAAGTACCATCACAGCAGATAATGTAAATGAAGTCCTAACATTTAACGAGAGAGGAGCTTCTTATATATCTGATATTAGCTGGGATGATGATGGAAAAAAACTCTCTCTGATAGTAGGTGAGGAGATCCCCTTTGGTATCACTATTGTCCCCAATGATGAGATAAAAGACCTTGCAGGCAATAGTATAGATACGAGTATTACACTTACTATACCACATACTACTCATCATAAACTTGACCATATAGAGGTAAGTCCTACATCACTTACTGTAAGTGCAGGAGATTCCCCTGTAAGGATTGAGGTAAAGGCATATGATACCCGTAATGAAGATATGACAGACCTCTGTAGTATTTCCTGGTCTTTTATTGGAGGCTCATCAGTAGGGAGTCTTTCTGATTCATCTGGAAGTATTGTTTTTTATATACCTCCATCTTCTATGGAAGAGACAGAAGCAAGTCCTACTCCTACTGCTGCGATTACTCCAACACCTACGCCTACTCTTACCCCAAGTGCTACCCCTACAGCTACTCCTACTCCTACTTCAACACCTACACCGACCCCTACCCCTACGCCGACACCAACTCCGACTCCTTCCACAGATCTCATTAAGGTGACAGTATGTCATGGGAGTGACCCTCAGAAGATAGAGACTGTTACTGTTACGATAAATTATTAAATATAAAGGGAGGTTAGCTATGAATCTTGGGCTTTCTAATAAAGTAGCACTGGTAAGTGCAGCAAGTAAAGGGTTAGGAAAGGCAATAGCAACAGAGCTTTCCCAGGAGGGTGCCCTTGTAGCTATATGTGCAAGAGGAGAAGAGAGGCTTATGCAAACAAAAGAGGAGATAGAGAAAAAAACAGGGAATAAGGTATTTGCTCAAGTTGCAGATATTACTTCATATGAAGATATAAAGAGCTTTGTAAAAAATGTAAGAAAAGAGTTGGGCCCTATTGATATACTTGTTACAAATGCAGGGGGTCCTCCAGCAGGAGAGTTTTTTGATTTTGATGATAAGGCATGGGAAAACGCATTTAATTTGAACCTTATGAGCGTTATACGGCTTATAAGAGAGGTAGTGCCTGATATGATGGATAAGAAATGGGGAAGAATAATTAACATGAGTTCCATTAGTGTAAAGCAACCCATTGCAAACCTTATACTCTCCAATGTGATAAGGGCTGGTGTTATAGGACTTACAAAGAGTCTTTCCAATGAGCTTGCAAAGTATAACATTCTTGTAAACAGTGTTGCACCGGGTTATATAATGACAGAACGTGTAGATAATCTGGTAAAGGCCACATCAGAAAAAGAGGGTATATCCCGTGAAGATGTTCTTGCTCGACTTACTGCGAGCACCCCTCTAAAAAGGGTAGGACAACCCCTTGAAATAGGGGCAGTGGTTGCATTTTTGGCATCAGAGAGGGCAAGTTATATAACAGGTCAAACTGTTTTGGTAGATGGTGGCATGTTTGCAGGGTTAATGTAATATGTATTTTTATAATTTCGAAGATTATGAGGCACTCTTTGATCTTATAGATTATTCAAGGGTGCAGGCAGGGCTTTTTTTCAAACTAATAAGATATTATAACCTTAAAAGTATAGATGAGCTTTATGTAGTATGTAAGGCAAAAAGACCAAAAAAAGAGCATGTGATAACAAGTAATATAGATTCACATATAGCTCGTGCAATAGATCTTTTACTTTATCCAAAAAAGGAACTTATATTTCCTGTTGCAAGATTCTATGGAGAAAGACTGAAGGCATTTTTAAAAGCCAATTCCTTTGAAGTGCTATTTACCAAAGACCTATTAAGGGGTGAACCCCTTATCTATACCATTGATTTAATTGTAAAGTATAATTCTCAAGAGGCTTTAAAAGATAAACTCAAGGAGTTTTATCTATTTGATAGATTTCTAAATGAAGAAAAGGGGAGATTGGAATTTTTATCCAAAAGGGGCCATATATTTAATCTGTATGTAGCGAATCCCTCAAACTTTGGTACTTTGTTTTTCATACTTTCCTTCAAAGAATCATTACTTGAAAAATTAAGATCCATCTTTCCTGGATATGCATTTGCACTTAATGGAATAGAATACGGGGGCAAGGTTCATACCTTTTCTAAAGAGGAAGAGGTCTTTGAGTTTTTGGATATGCAATTTATTCCATATGAGTTAAGATGGGATGGTGAATCCATAGATAAGGCTGTAAAAAAAGAGATTCCACAACTTGTCGAGAGCAAAGATATAAGAGGAGATTTTCATAATCATACATATTTTAGTGATGGAGAAGGATATTTGGAAGACCTGGTAGAGATCTCAGGATATTTACACTATGACTATGTAGGGGTAACTGAACATTCAAGAACCCAAAAGACAGGCAATGGCATAAATGTTATAGATTGGTATATGGAAAGGGACCTTATAGAAAAATTAAATAGGGATATCTCTCCCTTTAGGATTTTGTCTGGATTAGAAGTGGATATATTGGGAGATGGGGGACTTGATTTCCCGGATGATATAATAAAACAGATGGATATAGTAATTCTTGCCCTTCATCATCCAGAGTGGGGAACCCTTGATCCCAATGAGAAGATTGCATATGGTATGAGGAGTGGATTAGGCTCCATACTTGCACACCCAAAAGATAGATATTGGGGTAGGAAACCCTTTTTTGAACTCGATTTATCCTATCTATTTGAAAATGCCAAAAGACATAATGTGGCATTAGAGATAAGCTCTATTCCAGATAGAATCGGTTTTTCTGCAGAAGAGCTAAAAGAGGGAAAGGTAAGTAGGGTGAAGTTTGCTATAAATGCCGATGCCCATGCACCAGGTTATCTTAAAAATATGGATATAGGGATAATCCGTGCAAGAAGGGGATGGCTTACAAAAGAAGATATTATAAATACCTATACGCTTGAAAGACTTAGAGAGGAGGGATTTTTAAAAAATGGATAAGATAGATATTTCGAAACTCACCAGAGAGAGCCTTGCTTCCACATTTGATGTAGCAGTCTTAAAACCCGAGGCTACATATGAAGACCTACAGAAAGTACTTGAGGATGTGGTGAGATACAAAGCAGGAAGCATATGTGTTAAGCCTTCTTTTTTGGAGAGAACCGTTAAATTCTTAAAGGGTACGGATGTTGCTCCAAGTACAGTTATATCCTTTCCTCATGGCGGGGCTACTACCTATGCAAAACAGAAAGAGGCGGAAAATGCAGTAGATATTGGTGCAGAGGAATTGGATATGGTAATGGATATAGGGGCATTTAAGTCAAAGGATTATAATAAAGTCGAAAAGGATATAAAAGCTGTAAAATCTACATCTGCTCTTGTAAAAGTAATAGTAGAGACTCATTATCTTACTCAGGAGGAAAAGGTTATCGTTGCTAAACTTGTAAGAGATTCAGGTGCAGATTACATAAAGACATCTACTGGTTTTGCACCAACAGGTGCTCAGATAGAGGATGTGAAACTCTTTTATAAATTGGTTGGAAATGACATAGGAGTAAAGGCAGCAGGGGGTATAAGAACTCTAAAAGATGTTTTGTCTTTTCTGGATGCAGGCGCTACCCGGATAGGTTTGAGTAAATTCTTACATATTTTAGAAGAATTTGAAAAGAGCCAATGAAAATTTTTCATAAAAATTGTTTGAAAAATTTGAGTTTTTAGTGTATAATTTATAATAATAATTCTCACCTTTTCAAAATAAAACAAAAAAGGGAGGTTTGAGTATGATTAAAAAGTATTTTGTGTTCCTTATGGTCTTTTCGTTAGTGTTATTTTCTTTTGGTATTGTAGCTCAGGCAGGACCAAAGGTATTAAAACTTGCACATCTTAACCCAGAAAAACCCACAGAAATTGCCACAGCTGCTATGGCAGAGGTCTTTAAATCTATGGTAGAAAGTGGTACAAACGGCAGTGTAAAGGTAGAAATCTATCCAAATGGTGTATTGGGAAACGAAAGAGAAACTATGGAGCAGGTAAGAGATAATATTACTCAGAGTTACATAGCATCCGGTGGTGGTATAGCCCCATTCTTCCCACTCTTTTCTATAGTAAATATACCATTTTCTATCACAGATTACAGTACTGCTTACAAGGTTTATGATGGTTCCTTTGGAAAATATCTTGCAAGCCTTATGGAGAAGCAGACTGGCTATAAGGTACTTGCATTTGGTGAATCTGGTGGATTTTTCCAGCTTACAAACAGCAAGAGACCTATCCATTCTCCAAAGGATATGAAAGGACTTAAATTCAGAACCATGACTATTCCTATTCACATGGAATTTATGCGTTCCCTGGGTGCGTCTCCTACACCTATTGCCTGGGCAGAGGTTTATACCGCTCTTCAAACCGGTGTCGTAGATGGACAGCACAACCCAATTCCTATTATTTATATAGGTAAACTCTATGAAGTACAAAAGTATCTAACAATTACAAATCATATGTACACACCTTATGTATGGGTGATGAATAAAGATTTCTTTAATTCCCTTACAGATGAGGAGAAAAAAGTAGTAATAGAGGCAGCAAAGGTTGCAAATATAGCAGGTAGAGGTGTAAACAGGGTATTTGAGGCAGGAGACAAGGGACTTCCATTCTTGGCAAAGAGGATGCAGGTCTACACTCCAACCACTTCTGAGCTTAAAGAGTTTAGAGATATTACAGTTCCAGCTGCTATGAAATTTATAGAAAAGGAATATGGTAAAGAGGGTAAAGAGCTTGCAGATGCATACTTAAAGGCAATAGAAGAAGCCAAGAAATAAAATTTATATAAAAGGAGGTAAAGGGAGGGAAGTACTACTTCTCTCCCTTATCTTTTTATGAGGAGAATATCGTATATAGCAGATAAGATTAGTGATCTTCTTGCCAAGTGGGTCTTGGGTGTAGTAATTGTACTTACTGCCCTTATGACCATTACTGTACTATTGGGTGTATTTTTTAGGTATGTACTTCTTCGTCCACTGGGATGGACTGAGGAGCTTGCAAGATATCTTATGATATGGTCTGCTCTTTTGGCTGTAAGTGTAGGTATAAGATATAATGAACATGTAGGCATAACCTTGCTTATCCAGAAGTTGCCATATAAACTGGCACGCATTGTAAGGTTTGTAACACAACTTCTTATATTACTTTTCTTATATGAGCTTATGGTAAGAGGATATGTTATGACAGTAAAGGGTGCCAATCAGTTATCTACAGGGCTTGGAATAAGTATGGCCTGGGCACTTGCCTCTGTGCCTGTTTCTGCCTTTTTTGCATTTGTTCAAGAGGTTCTTGTGATTTTAAAAGAATTTTCAGTGAGTAAAGATTATATGAAGATGATATGGTC
>JALVIU010000058.1 GCA_027028665.1 Candidatus Atribacteria bacterium
CTGTTATAGACTTATGTATAGTTATGAGGAGCACTATCTGGGTATCCACAGGAAGATCAATGTAAAATCATTCGGTAATATAAAGGAAAAGAGTTTAAAAGAGATATACAATACAAGGGAATATGCATGGTTTAGATTTGTTGTGAAAAACTCTCTATATCCCTCTTGTGGTGATTGCAGGTTAAGGGAAAGCTGTGATTTTATTTTATCTACAGAGAGAGATTGCTGGGGAAATGCACCATCGTGTAGTGATTGTCTATGGGCAAGGAGGATAGTAATATGCCCGTAAATTTTCCAGGGTTTTCTGATTTTTTAAACCATAAGGAAAAGATTGTAGTTGTTGGTCTTGGATATGTAGGCCTACCCCTTTTAGTTGCTCTTTCTAAGAAGTTCAGTGTAATAGGATATGATATAAATAAAGAGAGGGTAGAGGAACTCAGGGATGGCTATGACAGAAATAGGGAGATAGAGAAGGAGGAGCTCTCTTCCCCTTATATGAAGTTTACCTATAAGGATAGTGATATATCGGAAGGGAGATTTATAATAGTAGCTGTTCCTACGCCTGTAGATGCGCATAATACACCTAATCTCTCTTTACTGAAATTTGCCGCACAAACAGTAGGGAGAAATATGAAAAAGGGCAGTATCGTAGTGTTTGAATCCACTGTATATCCTGGGGTAACAGAGGAGATCTGTGTACCTTTGCTTGCAAAACACTCAGATATGATATTTGAAGAAGAGTTTAAGGTGGGCTACTCTCCAGAGAGGATAAATCCTGGAGATAGTGAACATACCATATACAATGTAACAAAGATCGTATCAGGGTCAGATAAATATGCCACAGAGCTTATATCGGATATATATGGAGCTATAATAGAGAATATTTATAGGGCACCAGATATAAAGACAGCAGAGGCTGCAAAGGTAATAGAAAATACTCAGCGTGATTTAAATATCGCCCTTATGAATGAGCTTTCTATAATCTTTAATAAGGCAGGCATAGATACAAAAGAGGTACTTAAAGCAGCCCGTACAAAATGGAACTTCTTACCCTTTGAACCAGGACTTGTAGGAGGACACTGTATAGGGGTAGACCCGTATTACCTTACATATAAGGCAGAAGAGTTGGGGTATCACCCAGATGTGATCCTTGCAGGAAGAAGAATAAATGATGAGATGGGTATATATGTAGCATCTGAGATAGTAAAGCTTCTTATAAGGGAGGGAAAATCTGTAAGAGATGCAAGAGTGCTTATATTAGGGTTTACCTTTAAAGAAAACATAAATGATATTAGAAATACAAAGGTTATAGATATTGTTCGGGAACTTGAGGAATATGGGGTAAATATCTGTGTGTATGATCCACATGTGGATCCAGAAGAGGCAAAAAAACTATATAATTTAACCCTATGTGAGGATATAAAAGAAGAGGCATTATATGATGCGATAGTTCTGGCGGTAAAGCATAAAAAGTTCATAGGTGATGATATGATATCTATCTATAAGGAGCTGGTAAGGAAAAATCCTGTGTTTGTAGATATAAAAGGGGTATATGAAAGAGAAAAACTGGAAAGAGAAGGTTTTACATATTGGAGGTTATAAATGGATAAGATCCTTGTAACAGGTGCTGCAGGTTTCATCGGTGCCTTTGTGGTAAATGAATTATTGAAAAATGGCTATACCGTATTAGGCATAGATAATCTAAATACCTATTATGACCCACTACTTAAAGAAAAGAGGCTCAAGTGGTTAGAAGATAGGGAGGGTTTTACCTTTCTCCAGGGGGATATAGAGGATTTTGAGTTTATAAATGGAATTTTAAAAGATTTTAGACCCTCTGCTATAATAAACCTGGCAGCACGTGCAGGTGTAAGATATAGTATGGAAAACCCCTTTGTATATGTAACAACAAATACCCTGGGTACCCTGAATCTCCTGGAGAGTGCAA
>JALVIU010000059.1:0-10875 GCA_027028665.1 Candidatus Atribacteria bacterium
GATTATCTGGAATATATAACTTCTGTGGATCTTGTCCTCATAATGACTGTAAACCCTGGATTTGGAGGACAGAAATTTATTCCTACTATGCATGAAAAGATTAGAAAAGCAAGGGAGATTATAGACCGAAAGGGTTGGAATGCCTATTTGGAAGTAGATGGGGGAATCTATGCAGAAAATATACAGAAAGTAGCTATGGATGGTGCAAATGTCTTTGCAGCGGGAAATGCAGTCTTTGGAAAAGAAAGTCCTAAAGAAGGGGTAGAGGAGTTATTGGATAAACTAAATGAATAAAAACAAAAGAGTTGTTATTGTTGCTAACGGAAATATAAGATATGCGGATTTCTGTAAAAGGGTATTACAGCCAGATGATTTTATTATAGCAGTGGATGGAGGCATTAGACATCTTGACAGTATGGGTGTAAGACCTCATCTTATGATAGGGGATTTTGATTCTATAGATAGAGAAGTACTAAAAAAGTATGAGTCATTGGGGATAGATATAATGAGATTTCCCCAGGATAAGGATTTTACAGATACAGAACTTGCACTTTCTGAAGCAAGCAAGATTTCAAGGTCTATCCTTTTAATAGGGGCATTTGGTGCCCGTATGGATCACACCCTTGCAAACATATATTTACTTTATAAGGCACGAGAATTGGGAGTATATATGGATATAATAGATAGATATCATACTCTATTTATCATAGAAGGAGAAGAGAAGAGAGATATACCGGGAGAGATAGGAAATATAGTATCACTTATACCACTTCTTCCGTCAGAAGGAATTACTACATATGGTCTTAAGTATAAACTTAAAGATGATATAATAAAGTTTGGTTATGCAAGAGGAATAAGTAATATAAAAACTGAAAAAGAGGCATGGATAAAATTAAAGAGAGGTGCTTTACTTGTATTTTCTATAGATAAGGAGGTAGAAAATGAGGATAGGTCTTATAAGTGATACACATGGTGACCTTGATTCATTCTTAAGTATAAAAGATAGGTTATCTAATTATGATCTTGTTATTCATACAGGAGATATTTTAAATCATGGACCAAGAAACCCTATACCAAATGGGTATAATCCTGCTAAATTGGCAGATGAAATAAAGGAGTTTTCAACACCTTTCATATGGGTTAAGGGTAATTGTGACTCAGAGGTAGACAAACTTGCTACATCGAGGATTTATATATATCCATATTTATTTTTCGTATACAATAATATAAAAATTATAGCAACACATGGAGATATGGAATTTGTCTATAATGATGCAAAGAATCTGGGGGTGCGTGTATTCATATCTGGCCATACACATATCCCTCTACTTTCGGAGAAGGACGGTATTATATATGTAAATCCTGGCAGTACCTCTATTCCAAAAGGAGAATATGGAGGAAGTTTTGGAGAACTTATTATAGACGATGACAAAATAAATATAAATATCCTTGAAATCTCTGGATTAAAAAAGATCTATAGTGAAGAATTTTCTATTTAGAACCAAACTTTTACCCAATATCCTTACCATAATTAGACTTTTTTTGATCCCTATATTTATATGGGCCTTTCTCTATGAGAATGGTCTTCATAGGGATATGGCAGGCTATATATTTATTATTTCTGCCCTTACAGATTTTTTGGATGGATATCTTGCCCGGAGGTTTAAGAGTGAAACAGATATGGGAAAGGTCTTAGACCCCCTTGCGGATAAGTTGCTTGTTATCTCTTCTCTTGTGTTATTGGTAAATACCAGGGACATATCTATATGGATTTTGATAGTACTTTTCCTTAGAGAAGCTATCCTTATAGGTGGTTCTGCCTTGATAATTAAGAGAAAAGATAAGATAATAACCCCAAGTATATGGGGAAAGATTGCAACAGCTACTATACTTATAGGTCTATCTGCACTTCTATTAAAAATAGATATAGGAAAATATTTTTTGTATTTTGGTGTAATAGTCTCTCTTATCTCAGGTATTGATTATATCTTAAAAGGCTTAAAGGTGTTGAGTTCTTCTAATGGGTGCTAAAATTTCAAAGGTATATAAGGGAGGTATTGCATATTCCTTAGGAATAGGGATATGGGATGAGATCCTTTCTATAAATGATAAACCATTAAAGGATATATTTGACTATAAATTTTTAATTCAAGATGATTATATAAGACTAAAGATAAATCATAGAGGTGATATAAGAGAATATGAAATAGAGAAACTACCAGAAGAAGACCTTGGCGTAGAATTTGAAGATGTGATATTTGATGGGATTAAGCGATGCCAAAATAGTTGTATATTTTGTTTTATTGATCAGCTGCCAAAAGGGCTAAGAAATAGTCTATACATAAAGGATGATGATTATAGGCTATCCTTTTTGTATGGAAATTATATCACCCTTACAAATATAAAAGAGGAAGATTTAGAGAAGATAATAAATTATAGGTTATCACCTCTTTATGTATCTGTACACAGTACGATAGATAAAGTAAGGCTGGGTCTTATAAGAAACAAAAGGGCCCTGGGTATTTTTGAAAAACTTTCTTATCTTGTAGAAAATGGTATACTATTAAATATTCAAATAGTATTAATTCCTACTATAAATGATAAGGATGTGCTCAGAAAGACCTTATGGGATTTATACAAGCTTCGTAAGGGGATACTATCAGTGGCAATTGTACCTGTAGGACTTACAAGATATAGGGAGCATCTATATCCATTACGGAAATTTGAAAAGGATGAAATATTGGATCTAATCTCAGAGATAGAGGGATTTCAGAAGCGCTTTAGGAATGAGATTGGAAAGGGGTTTGTGTACTTAGCAGATGAATTTTATCTTTCGGCAAATCTTCCTATACCAGATGCCGGTTATTATGATGAATTTACTCAAGTAGAAGATGGTGTAGGAATGGCAAGACTTTTTATAGATGATATAAAGAAATATTTAAGAAAAAAAGGTGTATGTCGCTCTTTAAAAAAGAGGATAGGACTTGTAACAGGGGTATTAGGAGAGAAGGCCTTATTCTATATTCTTCCGGATATAAGGCAGTATTATCCTGATATAGAATTTTCAATCATAAAGGTAAAAAACGAATTTTTCGGAGAAGATATTACAGTTACAGGCTTACTTACTGCGCAAGATATAGAGAGTGAAATAGAGAGAAATAAAGATGATTTTGATAAAGTACTTGTACCAAACATAGTATTAAATGAAGAAGAAAAATTCTTAGATGATGTACACAAGGAAGAGTTTATAAGAATTTTTAGAGGTTTTGTAGATATTGTAGATATATCTCCTGACTTTTTAGAAACTATAAAATGCAAAAATTAAAAAGGAGAATGAGATGGATATTAAAAAGGTTGCAATAATAGGAAGAACAAATGTAGGAAAATCCACTCTATTTAATAGATTGGTTCGAAGAAGGATAGCCATTGTTGATGATTATGAGGGTCTTACCAGGGATAGGATAAGTGGTATCTGTAATTTTGAGGGTTATCGTTTTGAAGTAATAGATATGGCAGGTTGGAATTTAGAGACAGATAAGGATTTTAATCAAAAGGTAAGGGAACAGATAAAAAAGGCCATAGAAGATGCGGATCTCCTACTTTTCGTGGTGGATGTAAGTGAAGGCGTAAATCCCTTAGATTATAAAGTAAGGGATGATATTATTTCTTACAATAAAAAGATCCTTCTTGTAGGCAATAAAGCAGATAGAAAAAATGCAGAAGATAATGTATGGGAATTTTATAATCTGGGACTTGGAGACCCTATTTTGATCTCCTCTGCACATGGTACAGGAGTACCTTTTCTTCTAAATAAGATTGTTGATGCCCTGGAACTTAAAGAAATAGAGGAGACAGAAGAAAAGAAACCTATAAGGATTGCTATATTGGGTAAACCCAATGTAGGGAAATCCACCATCCTAAATGCTATATTAGGTGAAGAAAGGGTAATAGTAGATGATACCCCTGGTACTACTCTTGATGCCATAGATGTGATGATAGAACACGAAAAAGATAGATTTATTTTGGTAGATACCGCAGGTATAAGGAGAAAGGCAAGTATTAAGACAGATGTAGAGTTCTATAGTATAAAGAGGACAGAAGATGCACTTTCTCGAGCAGATGTGGCACTATTTGTAATGGATGCAGAAAGAGGTCTGTCCACTCCAGATAAAAAGGTGGCATATGCAATCGAAGAATTCAAAAAGGCCAGAGTATTGGTGTTTAACAAATGGGATAGGCGATCAGAAAAGAGTAAAAAGTATTATGAGAGACTTGTGGAATATGAGCTTCCCCTTTTGAAAAATGCACCTATACTTTATACCAATGCAGTAGAGGGAAAGGGGATAGATAAAATATTGGAAGAAGTAAAAAGGGTGTATGAAAATTATAAAAAAACTATAAAGACATCAGAACTAAATAGGGTATTACAGGAGCTTTTATCCTTTTATCCCCCACCTCTTATAGGAACAAAGAGATTGAAGATATATTATGGCACTCAAACAGGAAATATGCCACCAAGGTTTTTATTTTTTATAAATAGTAAAGATTATATAAAGACAAACTACATAGCTTACCTGAGAAATAATCTTATTAGGATCTTCGATTTTTATGGGACCCCTATTATTTTAAGTTTTAAAGAAAGACCAAGGAGGCATATAAGATGAAGTTGTATCTACTTATAGCTATTTCCTATCTTTTAGGCTCTATTCCTACAGGGTACATAATCGGAAAGGTCTTTTATAAAGATGATGTAAGAAAATATGGAAGCGGTAATATAGGCATGTCTAATGTCTTTCGTACCTTTGGTCCTTTGCCTGCTCTTTTTACCTTTTTAGGAGATGCATTAAAAGGCTATCTTCCAGTTACTCTTGCAATTTGGTGGCATTTTAACTCTTATCAGGTTTCAATTATAGCTTTTTTTGCCATATTAGGCCATATCTTTTCCATATATTTAAAGTTTAAAGGAGGTAAAGGTATAGCTACTACCTTTGGCATACTTTTCGCTATAAATTTTTGGATAGGCCTTTTGGTAGGGATTGTGTGGATTCTTACTCTATTTATAACTAAATATGTATCTTTAGGTTCTCTCTTTGCTACTTTTTCTTCTACCCTTTTTTCCATTATATTTAAGATTGATATTTCTTATACTTATCTTTTTATAATAATATTTTTACTCTCCTTGTATACACATAGAGGAAACATAAGAAGATTAATACAAGGGAAAGAAATAAGGTTTGGACAAAAAGTAAGACAATAGGAGGGATAAAAGGGGTATGACTAAAAAAGTATTTGTTGCCGATGATAGTAGTACGATAAGAAAACTATTTCAAATGGTCTTAAAAAAATTTAATTGTGAATACAAAATAGCGTCCGATGGAGAAGATGCATTAAAAAAACTCGAGAGTTTTCGTCCAGATATTTTCTTTTTAGATGCAAATATGCCTGGAAAAACAGGATGGGAGATACTTGAAGAGATAAAAAAAACATTTCCAGACTCATATACAATTCTTATGACTGCAGATGATGACGAGCAGAGTGATATAAATCCAGATCTTTTAATAAAGAAACCTTTTTCGATACAAGATTTAACTATGATCCTAAGTAGAATCTTGGAAATAAGGTAAATGATATGAATCTTCGTGAAGAGCTAAAGAAAAGCCAAGATGAAATCTTAGAAGAAGAGGAAGAGTGGATAAATTTTATAATAGTTGCAATAAAGGATAAATTATTTGCATTTGAAATAGATAAACTTTTTGGTGTAGGTAAAATAGAGAAATATATTGAACTTCCTGTATCCCCTTCTTATATTAAGGGAATTCAATTTTTATATGGAAATGTAATAATACTTTTTGATATTGTAAATGTTTTGGAAGGGACTAATTCTCATAATAATGATGAACTTTCAACTTGTATGATAACGATATTAAAATACGACGAGGACTTTTTTGGCGTCATAGTAGATGAGTTGTTAGATACAGTAAAAATTGCCAAATCTAAAATTACCTTTACTCCTGATGCCAAGGAATTTTATAAAGGGACATTTAAGCATAAAGATAAAAGTGTGTCTATTTTAAATATAGAAGAAATAGTAAAATCTACTTATAATTAAAATGAAAGAGATTAATGTACTAATTGTAGAAATTTCAGGGGTTTTAGTGGGTATCCCTCAAGAAGATGTAGAAGTTGTATTGCCACTTGTATACGATATGAAGAAGACAATGAATATATATGGAAGTAGCAAGGTTATAACAAAAGTATGGGGTTTTGCCACAAGTTTTCTATATGAAGGAAGGAACATAAAAATTATAGATATATCCCTTCCATGGAATAGGAAGAGGTCTATCCTTAAATTTAAATATCTTATTCTTATTAATAATAAGAATATAGGGATAAAAGTGGACAGCATTATTGATATAGAAAGATTTTCTGTAAAGGAAATTTATCTTTTTCCTATATATCTTCAAAAACTTTTACATCTTGACTATTTATGGGGAGTTGTAATGTATAAAAAGGGGATAATGTACCTTATTGACTCGGGAGTTCTAAAAGACATGGTGGAGGCATTCTATGAAAAAGCCTTTTAATATTTTTCTTCTGGGAATTATTACTACCATAGTATTTTTTGGACTAACAATGTATTCTATTTACGTTTTAAATTTTAAATTTAAATTAATTAAAGAAAATACGAACCTTAGCCCTGCTTCTTTTCAATATATAGATAACATACAAAAGACTTTGGATATCTCTATATTCTTATTAGTTGTGTTTACCTTTATCATACTGTTTATATTTTATTATGGAAAAAAATTGGACAAAGTTGTATATTATAAAAATGAAATCAGACAGTTTGAAAAATTCCAAAGGCACATAGACCTTGATATATTAAATCAAATAAAAAAAATTGAAGAGAGTTTACAGGAAGTAACAGAGTTAATAGAAAAGAAAAAAAATTTGTCTTTAATAGAAAAAGATTATGCAAAAACTATATTTTCTCAATTTATAACATTAGAAGCTATGGATATAGAAACTCATATCTCTTTTTTTGAAATAAATGAAGATGATATAAAAAAAATTTTTAAATTACTTAAAAAGGTATCCCAATTCTCTCAAGAATTCAATGCTGTTACACAAGAAGCATTTAAAAACTCTTCTTTAATTCAAGAAAAAATAGTTGATATAAGTAAAATTATTCAAGTGATAAAGAGAATAACCACAGAGACCAGATTAATTGCGTTTAATGCAGCAATAGAGGCATCAAGGGATGAAAGAGGCTCTATGGGATTCAAGGTAGTAGTCTCACAGATTAAAAATCTTGTAGATGATATAGAAGATACCACCAATGATATTCAGGATGCTATTAAGGAACTCTCAAATCTTGGGTCTAAGTCTACATTAGTCTATGAACTTTTCCTAAAAAAGCTCAATGAGAGGGAAAAAATTGAAACGAAGCTATATAATTCAATAAAGTTACTTCTCTCACATCTTCCAGCATTTTTAAAGTATATAGAAGAGATAAAAGAATATAATAATAAACACAAGAATATACAGAAAGAGATGAGAAAAAAGATAAAAAACCTGGGGCAGATAACTATCAAAAAAGAGGAAATTGAAGAAGAAATAAGAAATACGATAAAAGAAATCCTTTTATTTATATCTGATATAAATAATATTGCTCAGGAGCCGAGATGATGGATATAGAGGACCAAGAATTTTTAAAGGAACTCCTGATAGATTTTAAAAAAGAAGCCTTTCAAAGATTGACAAGGGTGGAAAACCTTCTTTTATCTTACACCTCCGGACAAAAAGAAATTGCCGCAGAGATAAAAAGGGAACTTCATACTTTAAAAGGAAGTTCTGGCATGCTTAATTTAGATGTATTTAGTAAAGTAGTGCATCGATTAGAAGACCTTTTTTTGCAGGTAGAAAATCGTAAGTTTGAGGAAAATATTTTATCTATTTTTTTAGAAGGAACTACGCTTTTAAAAGAATATATAGAGGAATTTTCCTCTGAAGTCGAAAAAAAGCTTCGTACCTTCTTAAGCAAGATAGAAGACTATAAACTTAAAGAAGATAAGACAGAAAAAGTAACAATAACTAATTCTATTGAAAAGAAAAAAGAAGTCTTAGAAAATTTTAATTTCAGAGAAACTAAATATTTAAGTATAGAGCTTAAAAAATTAGATGAATTTTTAAGTATATTAAGTGAGTTGATTTTTTATCAGGATTCTGTAATAGATAAAAAAGCAGAAATAACAGATATTAATAAAAGAGCAAAAAAAGAACTAAAAGAGGAGAGGCTTAGAGATCTTCAGGAGAGAATAGAAGATATGTATTATTTTTTTAGAGAATACACAAATAATGTAAAGATATATATTGATCAACTTAGGTCTTATATTAATATTTTACGAGCTCAGCCTCTATCTGTAATATTTGACCCACTTCCTGCACAGGTATTTAAAATAGCAAGGTCTTTAGGGAAAAAGATAAACCTCGTAGTAGAAGGTGGGGAAACTCAACTAGATAGAAGAATAATCTCCGAGATAGGGGAACCAATACTTCACATGATAAGAAATGCAATTGATCATGGAATAGAATTGCCTGAAGAAAGAAAGAAAAAAGGAAAACCAGAAGTAGGAAATATTAAAATATCTGCTAAATATGAGGGAGAAAGTGTTTCTATAGAAGTAATAGATGATGGAAAAGGATTAGATATAGAGAAGATAAAAGAAAAAGCATTAAGTATAAATTTAATTACAAAAGAAGAGTTGAATAAAATGGATGAAAAAGATATAATAAATCTTGTATTTACCCCAGGATTTTCTACAAAATCAGAATCTACTATGATTTCTGGAAGAGGAATAGGGATGGATATTGTGAAAAGTAGATTAGCAGAATTGGGAGGAGAGGTTTATATAGAATCAGAGAGGGACAGCTTCACCAAGATTACCTTGAGATTCCCTATAACTTTAGGCATTTCAAGGTTATTTTTTATGAAGGTAGGACACTTTTTATTTGGGGTACCATCATTTTATGTACAAAGTGTAGTTAAAAATAAAGATGTAGATATAATCTTTTTAAGCGGGGAACGATTTTTAAGAATGAGGCATAAACTCATCCCTATCATAAAACTTTCTAATATTTTTTTAATTTCTTCAAAAGAGAATTATTTTATACACTTTTTTGTAAGTGGACAAAACTTTGCTGTACCTGTAGATGAGGTAGTAGACGAAAAAGAAATGGTTATCAGGACTCTTTCTAAATATATTAGAAGTAAAGTTAAATTTTTTAGTTCTTACACTGTTACACAAGAGGGCAAGATCATACCCCTCCTTGAGGCCCAGCTAATATATAGCCTTAGATATAATAAAATTATAGCCCAGAGAGAAGAGGCAAGAAAGGCATCATTTAAACCTGAGATCTTACTTGTGGAGGATGCTCCAATTACAAGAAAGATGGAGTCCGTACTTTTAAGAGATGAGGGCTTTATAGTTCATGAGGCATCAAATGGAAAAGAGGCATTAGATATATTTTCTAAAAATCCAAATATTTCCCTTATCGTCACAGATTTAGAAATGCCTGTTATGGGCGGAGAAGAACTTATAAAGAGGATTCGTGAAGGTAATGCAGAGCTTCCTATCGTTGCAGTTACTACTCTTTCAGAAGATAAGATTGGTAAAGATGTCTTGGCTCTCGCTACATACATAATATCTAAAAAAGATTTTTCTAAAAGAGAATTCATTGATAAAATAAAAGAACTTATTGAATATAAAAAGGTATAAAAGTGAATGTAGAATCCGTTGTAGAGACAAGGTTTTTTCGAGAAATAAAGACATTTGAGGTTTTAAGGGATCTTATTAAAAAACACAACATAAGAAAATTTGAATTTTGGTCTGGAGCATGTGCAACAGGAGAGGAACCTTATAGTCTTGCCATAATGTTTTATGAAATGGGTCTGAGTAATAAAAATGTAAAAATATTGGCAACTGACATAAATCCTATCTTTTTAGATAAAGCACGAAGAGGTATTTATACAAAACAAGATGTAGAAAAGTCTGAGAGAGGGGGTATAATTAAATATTTTAGAGAAGTAGAGGAAGGATATGAGATCGACAAAGATATAAAAAAGTATATAGAATTTCGTCAATTTAATCTCAGAGATTTTGATAGATATAAAGCTTTAAGAGAAAAATTTGAGTTTATCTTTTTAAGGAATGTATTTATTTATTTTCCTTTGATTCTTGTAACAAAAATATTAAAATATATAAGTACAACATTAAATAAAAAAGGTTATTTATTTTTGGGTAACAAGGAAGTCTATTATAGTGATTTTTTTAAAAGAGATATCTTAAATGATGTAGTTGTGTATAGAAAAAAAGAAAAAAGCATAAAAGAAAAAAATAACTTTACACCCAAAAATATTACTAATTCAAATCTAAAAAGATATGAGCCCAATCTTAGTCTATTTATTAATCTTATAGACAAAGGAAAAATAAAGAAGGCAAAACAAATGCTTTTATTTTTTAATAAAAATAGTTTTGAATATTGGTTTGTCAACGGTGTTATAGAAGATATAGAAAATAGAGGAGAAGAAGCAAAAAGGTGCTATTTAGAGTCAATATCTAGAAATCCTGAATTTCCTTTATCTCATTTATACCTTGGTAATATTTACTATAGTAAATTTCTATACGAAAATGCATACAGAGAATATGTATATGCACTAGAAGGTATAGAGAATGGGGAGTGGGCAAAGCTTCTTCCTAAAGATAATTTAGAATTTATAAAAGCTTTTTTAAAAAATAGAATTGGAGTTTGATATGAAAATATATACAAAAAAAGAAATTGAAAAATGCATTCAAGATATAGAAAATCCCCTTG
>JALVIU010000059.1:10885-16574 GCA_027028665.1 Candidatus Atribacteria bacterium
TGCTTCTATACTTTCCTTTACAAATCTTCTTGTAAATAAAAAAGCAGATATTTCTAAAGATGAAGAAGAAGAGGTTCTTACTATTATATATGAAGAGACAAAAAGGGTACTGAGTATATTGGAAGACTTTAAAAGCCGCGATGGAGATATATCTTCAAAAAATATTACTGCTAACTCATTAGATGAACCTATGTATAATTTTTTTACAGAAGGAAGGGCTAGAATCTTGATAATAGATGATGACGGATCGATAAGAAGGTTATTAAAAATGGATCTTGAAAAATTGGGGTATGAAGTATATACTGCCTATAGTGGAAAGGAGGGATTTGAGTTTATAAAAGAAATAGAACCGGATCTTATAATTTCAGATATAAGCATACCGGAGATGAATGGAATTGAATTATATAAAAAATTAATCGCAGAAAATATAATTATACCTTTTATATTTATCACGACAGATGGTAGTATTCAGCAAAAGATAGATAGCCTTCGCTTAGGTGTAGATGGATATTTAACCAAGCCCTTTTCTAAAGAAGAGCTCATTGCTCTAATGGAATCCCTTTTGATTAAAGCAAAAAGGATCTCTCAAAATATATTTATAGATGCACTTACAAAGGTATATAATAGAAAATTTATAGAAGAGAAGCTTTCTATTAAAATAGAGAAGGCTATAGAAGTTTTTAAATCTTTTTCTCTTGCTATGTGTGATATAGATTATTTCAAAAAAATAAATGATACCTATGGCCATGAAACAGGAGATAAAGTACTTGCATTTTTAGGACATTTTTTAAAGTCCCATTTGAGAGATAATGATATAGTGAGTCGATATGGAGGAGAGGAATTTTTAATATTCTTAGACAATGCTACGGGGGACAAAGCCTATACCATTATGAATAGATTAAGAGAACAACTATCTAAAGAAGAAATAAATATAGGAGAAGGAAAAAAATTACGTATAACGATAAGTGTAGGTATCTCCTCTTTCCCAGGAAAATATCACACCTTTAAGGAATTAGTGAAAGCGGCAGATGATGCTCTTTATAAGGCAAAAACAACAGGCAAAAATAAAGTAGTCCTTATACAAAATTTAGAAAAGGAGGATATAAATGGTTGAAAAAGAATTTGTGAAAGACATCCCTTCAAAAAGTGAAGATTTCTCTGCTTGGTATACGGCTGTTATTAGAAAAGCAGGTCTTGCAGACTATACGAGTTTGAAGGGATGTATGGTGATAAAACCATATGGATTTGCCTTATGGGAAAATGTAAGAAATGCCTTGGATAAAAGAATAAAAGAGACAGGTCATCAAAATGCATATTTTCCTTTGTTTATCCCTGAGAGTCTTTTGAAAAAAGAGGCAGAGCATGTAGAAGGGTTTGCACCAGAGGTGGCATGGGTAACGCATGGGGGAAAAGAGGAACTTGAAGAAAGGCTTGCAGTAAGACCTACTTCTGAGGCAATTATCTGTAGTATATATTCAAAGTGGGTAAGGTCCTACAGAGATCTCCCAATACTTATAAATCAATGGGCAAATGTAGTAAGGTGGGAGAAGGTAACAAGATTGTTTTTAAGAACTACAGAGTTTTTATGGCAAGAAGGACATACTGTACATAGGACAAAAGAAGAGGCACAAGAAGAAACCTTAAGAATGTTAAATGTATATAAAGATCTTTTAGAAACAGAGCTTGCAATTCCTGTAATTTCAGGGCAAAAAACGGAGAGAGAAAAGTTTGCAGGAGCACTTAAGACGTATTCTATTGAAGCACTTATGGGAGATGGAAAAGCACTTCAGGCAGGCACTTCGCATAATCTTGGGCAACATTTTGCCAAAGTATTTGATATCAAGTTTTTAGATGAGGATCAGAAAGAAAAATATGCATGGCAAACCTCCTGGGGAGTATCTACGAGGTTAATAGGTGCCATAATTATGGTTCATGGAGATGATTACGGGCTTATTCTTCCCCCAAAAATTGCACCTATTCAATCAGTAATTGTGCCGATATTTAAGAAAAATACAAAGGAATTTGTATTATCTAAAGCAAGAGAAATAAAGGATGTGCTTAAAGGGATAAGAGTAGAGCTCGATGATAGAGAAGAGTATACTCCTGGATGGAAATTTAACGAATGGGAACTAAAAGGGGTACCCCTTAGAATAGAAATAGGGCCAAGGGATATAGAAAAAGGAAATGTTGTACTTGTACGTAGAGATACAAGGAAAAAGGTTGTATCTCCTATAGCTGAGGTGAAAAATAGAGTAGGAGAATTACTTGATATTATTCAAAATGATTTATTCTTAAAAGCAAGAAGATTCGTAGAGGATAATACTCATTATGTGGAAGATTATGGAAAGTTCAAAAAAACAATTGAAGAAAAGAAGGGATTTATCATTGCCCCATGGTGCGGAAGTAGTGAATGTGAAGAGAAGATAAAAGAGGAGACAAAGGCAACTATAAGAAACATACCACTTGCAAAGGTAAAAGAGGGAAGGGGAAAGTGTATATACTGTGGTAAAGAGACAGATCTATATGTCTACTTTGCAAGGGCCTATTAAGGTGAATGAAGGAAAAGAGATTATTACTTATAAATCCATGGATATATGATTTTATTTCATACGATCTATGGTCAAAACCTTTGGGGCTTTTATATCTATCTTCTATCCTAAAGTCTCACGGGTATATAATTGATTTTGTAGATACGCTTTATAGGTGGGATAAATTTCATATACAGGATATAGAGAAGCCACCAAAGGTAAGAAAGTATGGAGATGGACCTTATTATAAAGAAGAGGTGGAGAAACCTGAATCGATAAAGAGTCTCTCTATTGATAGGAAATTTTCTCGTTATGGAATTACAGTAAATAGCTTTAGGCGACATCTGGAGACCATGAAAAAACCAGATGCAGTACTTATCACGTCTGGAATGACCTATTGGTATATTGGAATAGAAGAGGCAATAAATGTAGTAAAAGAATATTTTAAAGATGTACCTATATTCTTAGGAGGCATATATGCTACTCTTATGCCAGAACATGCAAAAGCTATAAAAGGAGTAAACTTTGTTCTTCCGGGACATGGAGAAAATATCATTCTAAGAGTTTTGGGGGAGTACTTTGATATCCCATATACCCAACCTTATTACGATTTGGATAATATGCCATATCCAGATTATGGTATATATGAAAAACTCGATTATGTTATAATAATTACATCAAAAGGATGTCCATTTCGGTGTAGTTACTGTGCATCATATTTTGTAAGTGGTGGGTATTTTGAGAGAAGTCCTGAAAAAGTGGTAGAAGAGATTGCATATTACAGATTTAAAAGAGGAATAAAAAATATTGTAATCTATGATGATGCATTTTTATTAAATAAAAAACGCGCAAAAGGTGTACTTAAAGGAATTATTGAGAATAAAATAAGAGCTTACTATCATTTGCCCAATGGATTACATGCAAGATTTATAGATGAAGAGATGGCAGAGATGCTGTATAGGGCAGGTTTTGTAGAGATTCGATTGGGATTTGAAATATCAGATGATTTTATTCAGAGAGAAACAGGGGGAAAAGTTACATCTCAAGAATTAATACGTGCAATGAATAATTTAGAAAGAGCAGGCTATAAACGAAAAGATATAGGTATTTATGTAATGACGGGTCTTCCTTATTTACCTATGCAGAAGGTAGTTGATGCTCTTCTTTTTGCAAATGATTTGGGAGGCAGAATACACCTTTCTGAATATTCTCCTGTTCCTCATACCAAGGATTACGAGAGAATAAATAGAAAATTAAAAGATTTATTAGACAAAGAACCTTTATATCATAATAATATAGTATTTCCTTATCTTTCTGATATAAACCAGAAAGACTTAAGAGATATTAGGAGTTTGGTAAAATTTTTAAATTATGGTTCTCAATTAAATATAAAATTACTTTCGGAATTAAAGAAATGGGGGTATGCCAATTGATTGAAAAATCTATTGTAAATATAGGTATAATTGGACTTGGCGTAGTAGGAAGAGGTGTACTTAAAATCCTTTCTGATAATAAGGAGCTCATATTAAAAAGAACGGGGAAAGAAGTAGTTATAAAAAAAGCAGCTGCTAGAACAGAAAAAACCCTTTTATCTACAGGTCTCCCGAAAGAGATGCTTACTATAAATCCATTGGAGGTAGTTGAAGACAAAGATATAGATATTGTTATTGAACTCATAGGAGGTTATAACCCTGCAAAAGAATTTATAGAGAAAGCTCTAAAAAACAAAAAAAGTGTGGTAACGGCAAATAAAGAGGTAATCGCAAAATCAGGATATGAACTATTGAAGATTGCAAATGAAAATAATGTATATTTAAGGTTTGAGGCAAGTGCTGTAGGAGGGGTTCCAATTATTGCATCTCTTTATAGATCTCTTACCTCTTATGATATCAATCGGCTGGTAGGGATTATAAATGGTACTACAAATTATATACTTACGGATATGTATGAAAGTGGTACATCTTTTGAAAATTCCTTAAAAGAGGCACAGAGGAAAGGTTATGCAGAGAGCGATCCTACAAAGGACATAGAAGGGTATGATGCAGCATATAAAGTTACTATACTTGCATCATTGGCCTTTGGAGCCAGGATAGATATAAATGATGTGTATAGAGAGGGAATTACAAATATAGATCCCATAGATATTAAGTATGCAGATGAGTTAAATTATAGAATAAAACTCCTTGCAATTGCATCCAGAAAGGAAGATAATATAGATGTAAGAGTGCATCCTATGCTTGTTCCGAAATCTCATTTACTTGCAAATGTTGAAGGAGTATACAATGCTGTATTCACAGAGGGTGAGGGATATGGAAAACTTCTTTTTTCTGGTCCTGGAGCTGGCTCTTTGCCTGCAGCAAGCATGGTGGTAAGTGACTTGGTAGACATTGCAAGGCTTCACGGGAGGCCTTACATAGAGGATTTATCATACAATCATTTCAAAAACCTTTCTATCCTAAATATAGAGAATACAATAAATCCTTATTATTTGAGAATTAGAGTTAATGATAGACCTGGCGTATTAGCACTTATTGCCAATTCTTTCGCCGTTCATAAAGTAAGCTTTGCCTCTGTTATTCAAAAAGAAGCCTTCCAGGACGAGGTAGATGTGGTGTTTCTTACACATGAAACCGAGGAATACAGGATAAGAGGAGCACTCTCATCTATAGAGAAGTATCCAGAAATAAAGGGAATTTCCGCCTTTATAAGGGTACTAAAAGAGTAAAAAGGGGGCTGGGATATGTATCTTGGTACAAGCAAAAGAGATGATGGAAAGACTTTTGTGGTATTAAAAGAAAGAGATAAATTTGTTGATTTCTCTATGGCGTGGTTTGCCTATCAGGTAGTAGTAGAAAAGAAGAAAAATGCTATATACGCAAGTAGTCTTGATGAATTTTTTAAAAGGTCATTTATAGAAATGGTCTCTAAGGTTTATAGTTTCATAAAAGAAAAGAAGTTAATGGATTTTTATTATCTCCGAAAAGATCCACATTTTATACAGCCTGTACTTAAACCCTCAAAAATCGTATGCCTTGGGCTAAACTATGTAAAACATGCAAAAGAAGCTAATATGGTCGTACCAGAAGAGCCTATATTTTTTTCAAAGGCACCTTCTTCATTGATTGGTCCAAATCAAGAAATCATAGCAAAGAAGGAATGGG
>JALVIU010000060.1 GCA_027028665.1 Candidatus Atribacteria bacterium
AGTAAGTGGCATATATGCAACAGGTGATGTTATTCAGGGTCCAAAATTTGCACATACCGCTACATATGAATCAAATATTGCCGCTATGAATATCCTCATGGGCAACAGCCAGAAGGTAGATTTCTCTAAGAACTCCTGGGTACTTTTCTCAGAACCAGAGGTAGCATCTGTAGGATATGATAAGAAAAAGGCAGAAGAGGCTGGATACGATGTCATAACTGGTATGTACAATTATAATATAGATGCCGCAGCCCAGGTAAGAAATAATCCTATGGGATATCTAAAATTTGTCGTAGATAAAAAGACATTGGAGATCTTAGGTGTTCATATATTTGGTGCATCTGCCTCATCTATTGTTGGAGAAGCATCACTAATTGTGGCAAATAGGCTTACCCTAAAGGATGTAGCACAGGCCATACATCCACACCCCACACTTACAGAGGCATTTGGGGTATTGGCCATTAATATGTTGGCCAACCTCAGAAATTAAAAAAGGCCTCGAAAGAGGCCTTTTTTAATTTCTTATTAAATAATCTTCTGTTTTTCTAACCACTTATAAGTCAATACCTTGGCAAAATCGTTTACAGCCATCCATAAAAGTGCATAAACCCATATGATTATAGCATATCTCCACCCAATAGGAGAGATAAACCACCCATATACGGCAAATAAAGTGGCAAGTACCTTTGTGGATAGAGCTGCCCAGAAGAGAGATGAAGAAGGATACGGTTTTCTCCAGAAGGGCCCTTGTGTTCTTGTAAGGAATATGGTAAGATGTCCTGCTACAGCAAGTTTTAAGAATACAAAACTCTGAATCATACCAGGTGTAAGCTTAAAGAACTCCTTGGCGATATAGAAGATACCAAAACTTGCAATAACACCTAATATACCGAGCACTGTAGAGACTGTTAGGATTTCTTTCATATTCCATCGTACGGGATAGTCATCGATCTTTGTTCTGTCATATGCAATAGCGAGAATAGGTAGATCATTCAGAAATGCCAGAAGAATAATCATTAGTGCTGTTACAGGATAAAAATTAAAGACTAATATAGATGTTGTCATAAAGAATATAACCCTTAGTGTCTCTGTTATCCTATATATAGTGTAACTTTTCATACGTTCAAATGTAACACGTGCTATTTTTATTGCATTTACAATCACGGAAAGACCTGGTTCAAGAAGAGACACAGAAGCTGCTGCTCTTGCTGCATCTGTTGCACCAGATACAGCAATACCTGTATCTGCCTTTCTAAGTGCTGGTGCATCATTGACACCATCTCCTGTCATAGCAACAATATGACCGCCACGCTGTAATTTATCTACAATGAAGTATTTATCATCTGGAAATACCTGAGCAAAGCCATCTGCACTCTCTATAAGCTCTATAATCTTTGACTCATGTCTTTTTACATACCCTTTGGGAAGGGGTATATTTGCTAAATAATCTCTTACTTCTCTTGTTACCTCTTTTGCAAATATTTCTACCTCTTTTTCATCTACACCTGGTTTTAGTTTTTTGTATATAGTCTTTGATATTATGTCAGAAAGCATTAAATATTCTCTATAGTCCCCACCTCTTAAGTCTTGTGCATCTAAGATATTTGTACCAAGCCCCAATATTTCTGCAATGTGTTTTGCAATAGCAATATTATCACCTGTAAGCATTTTTACACTAAGATGTAGTTTCTTTGTTTCTTGTATCGTGGCCTTTGAGTCTTGACGAGGTGGGTCAAATAAAGGAATGAGGCCTATATATTTATATTCTTTTTCGTCAAGCTCTTTTACTGCAACGCCCAATGTTCTAAAGCCTTTACTGGCAAGTTCATTTACAGGTCTTAATACCTTATCTTGTTCTATTGTCTTTATACAGAGATCCAATATTACCTGAGGGGCACCTTTAGTTACAATGAATCTTTTTCCATCTTTTGATTCTATTAATGCCTCTGTTCTTTTACTTATAGGATCAAATGGACTAAATTTTAATTGTTTGTAATTCTTTAGGTTTTCATATAAATTATGTTCCTTTAGATATTCAAAAATCGGGATTTCAATAGGATCCTTATTCTCCTCTCGTGAGGCAAGTGCACTATAAAAAATCAGATCATCTGCAGTATAATTATCAAAAAGAATTGGATCAGATATTGTCATTTTATTTTGTGTAAGAGTTCCTGTCTTGTCTGAGCATAGAATATCAACACCTGCAAGCTCTTCTATTGCTGCGAGTCTACTCACTATGGCCTGTTTCTTGGCAAGGTGCATAGCTCCAACAGCCATTGTAAGGGTAAGTACTGCGGGTAGAGCCACAGGTATAGCAGCAATAGTTAACACAAGAGAGAATCTTACGATATCCAGCATATCTTCATGTCTGAATAAGGCAGCAACTATAATCAGGGCCACAAGTCCTATTGTTAAAAATATAAGATAATCTCCTACTTTGATGACTGCTTTCTGGAAGTGACTCTTTTCCTCTTTCTCTGCCTTTACTACAAGTTTTACAGTTTTCCCAAAGAATGTATCAAGTCCTGTGCCTACAACTACACCAATAATTTCTCCCTGTTTTGCAATAGAATTGGAATATATGATCTCATTTACATGTTTTGTTACAGGAAGAGATTCTCCTGTAAGTGCAGATTGATCTACCTGTATGTAGTCTCCTTCTATAATTTTTATATCTGCTGGGACAATGGCGCCAATTTTTACTTTCACTATATCTCCTGGCACTAATTCTCGGGCATCAATTTCTTTGAATTCCCCATCTCTGAGTACAACAGCCCTTTTCGCAAGCTTTCTTTTTAGTGCACTTAAAGTACTTAAGGCTTTGGATTCTTGCCAAAAATCTATAAATGCATTTGTAATAAGTAAAAGTGTGATAATTGTAAAATCTTCCCATTTTTGTACTATTGCAGAGAGTATTGCTGCTATTTCAATCATCCATGGTATAGGTCCCCAGAATCTCTTAAATATCCTATGAAATAGTGTTTCTTCTCGCTCTGGTATCTCATTTGGCCCATATTTTTTGAGTCGAATCCTGGCTTCTTCAGAAGAAAGGCCTTTCTCTTTATCTGTTTCGAGGATCTTTAATACCTCTTCTATATCTAATTTTTCATATTCTTTTAACTTATCCTCAGCCATAAGCATATCCTCCTTTTTTTCTTTATTATAAAATAACTAATGTTAAAATTCAGTTAATTTAGGTATAAATTAGGTAATTTTTACAGAATACATTACATTTTGTACATATACATAGAAGACTTTTTGCTTTAATCATTAGTGGTATTGTAAATAATAAAAACAGAATTTTTACCAAAGAAAATTTTTTACATCTAAATAGGCAAAATGTAATAAGGAGGTAAAAAAATGAAAAAATTTTTAGTATTCACACTCATTATCCTTTCCTTCTTTATCTGGAGTCAGTCTGCAAAGGCAACTACATTTTCTGAAGACCCCCTTGGTATTGCATATGGTGCAAGATTTAGAGGGGAAAGTTTTATGCCTTATCTTTATGAGATAGGTGTTCACAGGACCAAGATATCCTTTTACTGGGGAAACCTTGAGCCACAGGAAGGGGTATATGACTGGAGTATGGTAGATGCATATCTTAACCAGGTAGGCCCAGATGATAAGGTATTGCTAAATGTATTTACCAATGGACCATGCACTAACCGAGAATCACTAAAGGGTGCTACCTTTAAAAATGAACATTGTAAAGAGGTATACAGGAAGTTTATTGCAGCACTTGTAAAACATACAAATGGAAGGGTAACGTATTGGCAAAGGGATACAGAGCCTGCATCTCCCCGCCACTGGCCAAAGGATAAAGCAAAAGAATATGTGGAGGTCCAGAAGATATTCTATGAAACCGTAAAATCTATACAGCCAGATGCTATAGTACTTGGGGTAAATCACAACGGAAATCTCACAAGAAATGGTGAACCCACAAGTAAAGAGTTCTTCTTATATGTAATAAAGCATGCAAAGGATTATTACGATATGCTTGATGTAAGACTATATGGAGATGAGTACGATATACCTAAGAGAGTGGAGTGGTTTAGAAATGCAATGAAAAAGTATGGGTATGAAAAACCCATTGTTACCACAGAGTTTGGAGGCCCAGATCCCAGGGCACTCTCTGGTGGCCTATTCCACAAATTGACACAGACTATAAGAAAAAGTGCAGGAATGGAAGGGCCAGGGCCTATGCCACAAAGACCTAAAAAACCGGGACATAAACCAAAGGCAAAACCTAACTTTGAACCACCGCAAAATCCAGAAAATAGACCACAAGACAACTTCTGGAAATGGGTAAAGACCCATGGAGATGAGATCGATCCAAAGCTTCGCATTTTCTACACACTTCCAGGCTCAGAATATGATAAGATCCATGCCAATATACATTGCCATGATATAGTACAGAGACATATGATTGCATATGCATCTGGTATAACCCTTTCATGGTGGTGGAATCTCCAATCACCAGGGTGGGACCCCATATTTGGTAGAATGAGACTTATGGATATAAAGCGAGGTGTGAAGTTCCAGGGATATTACTGCTTCCAGAGGATGGTAGAGAAATTAGAGGGTATGAAGTCCATAGAGCGTATACCACTTTCAAATAAAAATATATATCTTTATATGATAAAAAAGGAAGGTAATGAGATGATGTATGTGGCATGGTACCATGATAATAAACTTGACTTTTATGATTCTTATATGGCAGCACCTACCAATATAAGGCTAACAATGATATTCAAAAAGGTAAAGATAACTGATATTTTTGGCAATCAGAGTATAAAAAATACAAATAATGGGATAATAAATCTAAGTCTAAGTGATACACCTATATTTATCGAAAATGCCTTATAAGTGAGGATAGAATGAGTATCAGGATGGTAAAAGTTATTGTCATACTTTTGGCCCTATGGGTACTTATTATGCCTACCAATGGTTATGGTTCATCAAGATTTTTGTGGAGGATGAAGATAGGGGATATGATAACAACCACACCTCTTATATACAAAGACTTTTTGTACATCCAGACCTCTGGTTATCTCTGGATACTTGATAAAAAGACCAAAACAGTGAAGCAGATGGTGAAAACTGCTAAAACATCAGATGCATCTCCCCTTATAGTAGGTGATACCATCTACCTTATAAGGGAGAAGGGTGATGGGTTTTATATTCAGGCCTATAGCTTGCTTACAGCCAGGATGTTGTGGGAGATTGGATTGGGCAAGTATGACAATATCTTTACCCCAGCTGGAAGGGATGATCTTATATATACAGTCTGTACCAAAGATGAGGGAAAATCTACCGTATTTGCTGTATCGAAAACTACGGGAGGGCTCATATGGAGGGCATTTCTTGACTCATATGTGGCAAATCCCCTCTCTGTATCAGAAGATGCGGTATATGTAGGGACAGACGATGGAAACCTATATGCACTCTCCAGGGATAATGGAAAGCTAAAGTGGAATTTCTTTATAGAGGGGGCAAAAATGGACTCTCCAATACATAAAGAAATTGGTACAACTGCAGGTATATGTAAAGATACGGTATATGTAGGTAGTGAAGATACAAACTTCTATGCAATAGATAGAAAGACAGGAAACCTAAAGTGGAAATTTGCCACATATGGAGGACAGGTTGCATCCCCCGCTATAGATGATGATACTGTATATGTGGCAAGTAAAGATGGATTTTTATATGCACTATCTAAGGAAGATGGGGCCTTGAAGTGGAAATATGAAACAGGCTATCGGGTATTTTCATCTCCTATCATTTCAGGTGATTATGTATATATAGGTGATACATCTGGTATAGTCCATGAGATAAAAAAGGACACAGGAAAGGTGGTATGGAGGTTTGACATTGATCTTCATAAGGATGATCCTATCCCACCG
>JALVIU010000061.1 GCA_027028665.1 Candidatus Atribacteria bacterium
AAGGCTCTTTCTATCTTTCAGGAACTTGGAGACAGGTTTAAAGATAGGTATGCATGTCTTGGAAGCTATTACATAGCAGGGGAGTATTACAGGAAAGAGAACTTAGATGATGCATTTAAGTATTATAAGAAAATTACACTTACCTGCAAGAAGTTTGACTATCTTGATAAGGTACATTTTTATTTAGGTATGATACATTATCAGAAGAGTAATTTTAACTCTGCCATATGGAATTTTAAAAAATCCCTCTCTCTTACGAAAGAAATAAAGATAAAAATAGAAGACTATTATTTTATAGGTAAGGCATATGAGAAATGGGGAAAGATACAGGATGCAAAAAAATGGTTTAAGAAGGTAGTGGATGAAGGCAAAGGTACAAAATATTATACCCTTGCCAAAAAAGAGCTTGATATGATCCAAAATATGCCCTATGAGAAGGCTCAGAATTTACTATCGAAAGGAAGGTTTAAAGAGGCACTGGAGGTGCTTTCTACTGTAGAGGATGCATCACCGAAGAAGAGTTATCTTATGGCAAAGGCATATATGGGCCTTGAAAGGTGGGATAAGGCAGAGGAATTATTTTTAAATCTACTAAATAGCCATTCTGCAGATAATTTTTATGAGGAGATTGTGTATGGACTTTCCTTTATATATATAAGGGAAAAGAAGTATTTCTTACTTATAGACCTTGTGGATGATTACATAAAACATGGTAAATTTGGGAATCTGGGTGATGATATCATGTACCTTTCTGGTATTTCATATGAAATGTTGGGAAAATCTGACAAGGCAGTTTCTATGTATAAAAAGATATTACATATTTTCCCAGATACGCCGCTTAAAAATAAAATAGAAAAAAGATTGGAGGTACTAAGGTAGATGTTTGCATTTTTGAACAAAGGTGGATGGTTGATGTATGTAATACTTTTCCTTTCCATTCTTTCATTTACTGTTTTTGTAGAGAGAATCAAGTATTTAAAGGATGTAAAGAGAAATAGCAAAAAACTTGCAGAAAGGGTAAGGCAAGTGCTAAAGAGAGGAGATATACGAAGTGCCATATCTATATGTGAAAAATCAAAAGAGCCTATTGCTCGCGTGCTTCTTGCAGGTCTTAAAAATTATAATGAAGATAGGGAATATATAATAGAGGTGATAAAATCTACTGCAAGTCGTGAGATACCAAGACTGGGAAGGAATCTCGGTATTATGTCTACATCGGCATCTGTTGCTCCACTTATTGGGCTTTTGGGTACCGTCTTTGGGATGATCCAGTCTTTCCACTCTATAGAGCTTGAAGGTACAGGGAAGCCACAAGTCCTTGCAGGGGGTATATCTGTTGCACTTCTGACCACTGCTTTTGGACTTACAGTTGCCATTCCTACCATTATTGCATATAATTATCTTACACACCTTGTGGATCAGGAGATTCTATATATGGAAGAAGAGGCCTCCTTTGTAGTGGACTTCATTGTAAAAAACAAGGCCCTACTTCTAAAAAGTGAGGTATAAAGATGCAGTTTAGAGAGAGAAAATGGCAGAAGGTCTCTTTTGACCTTACACCCCTTGTAGATATCGTTTTTCTACTTCTTATATTTTTTATGCTTACATCCTCCTTTGTGGAGGTAAAACCCGGGGTAAAGGTAAACCTTCCCCAGGCATCTGCACCCAATATTGGTGAGAAAAATGATGTAACAGTATCTATAGATATAAATAATACATTGTATTTTAACAATAAGGTGATTTCTCCCAAGGACTTATATTATAAGATTGCAAAGGTGGCCAAGGCAAATCCAAATGTAATTGTAATAGTAGAAGCAGATAAAAATGTAACTCATGGGAAGGTGGTAAGGGTTATGGATCTTATTAGAAAGGCAGGTGCGAAAAAGATTGCCATTGCAACAAGACCGCCAAAGACGTAAAAAAGAAAAAGTACTTAAAAAA
>JALVIU010000062.1 GCA_027028665.1 Candidatus Atribacteria bacterium
CGTATTTAATCCTGTAGAGAAAAATAGGGTAGTAGAATTTATGAAAGAGGTGAGAAAACATTATAAATAAGATTTTAAGAATTTTTTTCTATACGCTGATTTTATTTTTGTTTATCTCTTTACCTGCCCTATCTGACGAGAGGGATTTTTTAGCCCAATATAAACTTTTAGATAGGGCAGATAAACTTTATTTATATGGTAAATATCAAAAAGCTATCGATATCTATATTAATCTTCTAAAAAATACAAAAAATAGGGTAATGATATCCCGTATTCATTTGAAATTGGGTAAGGCCTACTATTTTCTTAAGGATTTTAAAAAATCAGAGAATTATCTTCTACAGGTTCTAAAGGATGATTCTTTCTTAGAACTTACAAAAGGGGCCCGACTATTCCTCTCTGGTATATATGAAGCAAAAGGAAATTATAAATCTTCCATAGATGTACTTATCCCTCTGGGTAAAAAAAGGGATTATTATAGTTTTATTGCAAAGAGGAAAATAGAGGATACAATCTCTTCTCACCCAGATAAAAATCTTAAAAAAAATTATGGCCTTATAGATTTTTATATAACTCAAAGGGAATATACAAAGGCACTGGAAATTATAAATATATTTTTAAAGAACAAAGAAACAGATTCACTCCTTTACTTAAAGGCCAAATTATTATTCAATAAAAGAAAATACAAGGATTCACTTGCCATTTTTAATAGACTTTTACAAAACTATAAAGATAGCAAATATGTAAATACAGCTTTGTATTATAAGGCCACAATACTTACCTACATGAACCGCCTTGATGAGGCACTTAAAATATTTAATTCTTTGCCTCTTTCACCATCTATAATACTAAAAAGGGCGTATATTTATGAAAAAAAAGGTAATACAAACAAGAAGATAGATGAATATAAAAGCCTTATTAAAAAATTTCCTCTATCATATCAAGTGACCTATGTTATTTTTACTCTGGCTCAATACTATGAGAATAAAAAAGATATAGATAATGCTATATATTATTATAAACTTCTTATAAATAAATATCCTACATCTCGACTGGTTGATGATGTGGCCTATAGATTGATTCTAATCTATAAAAAGAAAAAAGAGAAGGAGGGGATAGAAAAACTAAAGAAATTGTTGATAAGTAGATATCCTACAAGTATATATACTTATCATTTAAATAACTATACCCTTCAATTTACCAGGGATTTTAGACTATCTCTGGATGCTATTACAGATGCTATTACAGAGGATAAAAAAGATGATGAAGAAGGATTTAAAAACATAGTTTTACTATTTAGAAAAAAGATGTATGAAGATGCATATTATGAGGCAAAGGCCTTATATAATAAAGGGAATAGGGATCCAGAGCTTTTATATATATTAAGTATAGCATCTGGAAAGATAGGAAGATATTATGACTCTATGAAGTTTAGAGAGACTCTATACTATTTTTTAAAAAATAAGATAGGTGGTATTTCCCCAGACCTTGTAAGATTTGTTTACCCTAAATTTTATGCTGCATTGGTAGAAAAAGAGGCAAAAAAGTATCATATAGACCCCCTTCTTGTATATGCTGTTATAAGAGAGGAGAGTAGATTTGGAAAATATGTACTTTCTCCATCTTATGCTATTGGCCTTATGCAGATAATCCCATCTACAGGGAGATGGATTGCATCTAAATTAGAGATAGAAGAGTTTGATGAGATAATGCTCTTTAATCCTATTATAAATATTGAGTTGGGCACCTGGTATCTAAATTATTTAAATAAATTATTTTCTGGAAATATAGATGCAATTCTTGCCTCTTATAATGGAGGACCTGGAAATGGAAGAAAATGGTTTAAGGATATAGAAGGCAAAGACAGAATAGAGATTATTGAGGGTAATATAGGTTATTCTGAAAGCAAAGAATATGTAAAAAAGTGCTTATCAAGCTATTATACCTATAAAAATTTAGAACTATATCCCCAAAAAGATAAGCCTCAATAGCCAATCTATAAACCATAATACCACAAGAGCAAATACAGGTAAAAGGTCAAGATAATACCCTCTCCAAAGCTCTTTGTATCTTTGTCTCTGAGATAGGAGCCCTTTGAAGAGCTCAAGTATTGGATCTGTAAACGTATAGGTAATCCTTACGAGAAAATGTTCATCAGGGGATCGTATAAGGAAAAATAGTGCCCTAAGAGCTAAGAATAGTTGTGTAAATGAAATTAGTAAATGGATAAGGATATAAAGTTTATACATATGATCACCTTAATCTTAATGGACTAATTTACTATAAAATAACCTGTTTTTGAACTTTTGTCAAGGGGGACAATCTATGAAAAGATTTTTATTTGTTCTTTTAATCTTTATATTCCTGTTAAATATCTTTGGTACTACTTATATACAGGCTTCTCCTTTGGATAAGGATCGTGATGGTTTTCCAGATAAGGCAGAGCTTTTAAATTATTATGATAAGGAAAATTTTAGGCTATGGTTTGTCTATATTGCCCTTAGTCAATACTATCATCCCTCTGTGCTCTGGAATGAAAAAGAGAGGGATTGTGCAGGTCTTATAAGATTTTCTTACAAAGAAGCACTGAAGAGACATGATGATAAGTGGTTTTCCTCTATGCCATATCTTGTAAATGTAAAGATTCCAGATGTCTCTAGGTTTAACTATCCAAATATACCTATATTAGGGACCCGGATATTTAGGATAGCCCCGGGCGAATTTAAAGAGGATGAGTTGGATAATATTTCTGCCTTTTTTTCTCCATATGCAGATACATATTACCTTATAAAATACAATATGATCAGAATAGGGAAGAAGGATAGAGATGTAAAAAAGGGTGATATACTTGTATTTTATAATCCTTATGATCCTGAGATGATGTTTCATACCATGATTTTTATTGGAAGAGATCCTATCGAAAATGATGATAATATAGATGATTGGCTTATATATCATACAGGTCCCAGGGTAAATGATAGTGGTATAATTAAAAAAGTAAGAAGAGAGATGCTTAGACATCATAAAGACCCAAGATGGAGACCTATTGTTTCAAATCCTTTCTTTTTGGGATATTTCCGGTTTAAGATTTTAGACTATAAGGAGGAATTAAGATGAAAAAATTAATTGGATTTGTTGTATCTATTTTTTTATTGTCATTGATTTTATTCTCTTCAAGTATTGCCTTTTCAGGGTATGATACAAAGTTTAATCTTTCTACCCCTAAGATTTTTGGTTCAAAGGATGAGGATATATATATAAATTTTAGTGGGAAAAATGTAAGATATGTAGATATAAAAATATATAAATTGAAGGACCCCCTTCATTTTATAATAAATTCTAAATATAAAAAAAATATGCGGTCATATAAATTCTCTTATAAATTAGATCTAAAAGAACGCATACTAAATAATATATGGGAGAAACTAAACGATATTCAGTATAGCATAAGGGCAGGACTTAGAAAATCGCTTCCCTATGAAGTAAGAGATAAAATAAAAGAAATCTTAGGCCTTGAGGATTTTACAGAGTTTAGTCCCCCTGAGCCCCCTTTGAATGAAAGAGTTAATAGATTTTTAAGAGATGAAGAGGTCATCTCCTTTTTTAGAGAATATATCCCCAGACCAAAGGAAAAGGGATGGTGGTCATATAAGAGAATAGCGCTTCCTATAAAAGATATAGGTACATATCTAATAGAGGGCTCTTATAATGGAAAAGTGGCCTACACCCTCCTTATAGTAAATGATATAAGTATTGCTGTGAAATTAGCTCGTAACTCCAATAAATTGCTTGTCTTTTTGGAGGATAAATACAATTCTTTACCTATAAAGGGTGGTAATGTATATATTGTAAGAAGAGATGAAGTGCTTGCCAAAGGAAAGACAGACCAAAATGGTATATATAAATTAGATAATACAAACTTTTCATTTAAAAATCTATCTTTCATAACAACATACAAAGATCAAATTACGATAACAGATACCCCTTATTTTTATGGTAGTAATGAAAATATAGAGATATATACATATACAGATAGACCTATATACAAACCAGGCCATACTATTTATTTTAAGAGTATCATAAGAAAAAGTGGTATATATAACTATTTACTACCTATAGTTGGAAAAAAGGTTAAAGTTTCACTCCGAGATCCAGATTATAATCTTATTTTAGAAGAGGAGAAAGAGATAGATGAGTTTGGAACTATATCAGGAAAGATAAATCTTTCTGAAGATGTTGCCACAGGCTACTATACTATCTCTATAGACTTCGATGGTAGTAAAAGCTCTGCCTACTTTTTGGTAGAAGAGTATGAAAAACCTGAATATAAAGTAGACCTCTCATCCCCCAAGGACCTCTATGAAAAGGGAGAGAATATAGATATAAAGGTATCTGCCAAATACTATTTTGGTGAGCCATTAGGAGGAGGGAGCGTAGAATATCAGGTGTTTGCATACCCTCTCTATGGATACTATGGAGATTATGAAGAAAAATATGTAAAAGAAGGAAAAGGAGTCCTTGATAAAAATGGGGAATATCATATTATCCTTACGCCTAAAGACTTAAAAGGAATCCCAAATAGTGAGATCTATGTAAATGTATATGTAAAGGACTGGAAAAATAAGCTTGTATCTCAGGGATATAATTTTTCCTACAGAGTAACAAAGTTTTTGCTTGAAGTGAGTGCAGATAGATATATATATTCTGAGGATGATAGAGTTACATTAAAAATTAAGGCCTTTGATATAAGGAAAAAACCTGTTACTACACCGGCCCTTCTTATTATAAGACGTGTTTTTTGGAGAAATGATGAAAGGGTAGAGAAGATAGAAAAGATGGAAGAGATTAAGATAGAAGACGGAGAAAAGGATTATATCTTCCAGCCCACAAAAACAGGTTCTTATGAAATAGAGGTATATGCAGAGGATAGTGAAAAAAATGAGGTAAAGGCATATGAGTATGTGTGGGTTTCTGGTCCAGATTTTAGATATGCAACAGATACCATAAAATTTATAACTGATAAAGAAAAATATAAACAGGGTGATACAATACATGCAATACTGATTTTACCAAAAGAAAATGTAACAGGACTTTATACCTTAGAGGGAAAGGATATATATGAATACAGGGTGTTAAAGGTAGATGGAAATACACTAACCCTTAATATTCCACTTTCTAAGTCTTATCTCGGAGATGTGAAGATAAAGTTTCTGTTCTTCCAGGGTGGGAGATATTATACAGGATATTATAGTTTACCTGTAGAAAATATCCGCTATAAGCTCTCTATAGATATTCTTCCAGATAAGAAGACCTACAAACCAGGGGAAGATGGGTATATAACTCTAAAGGTAAAAGATGCCAAGGGTGATGGGGTAAAGGCAGAGCTTTCTGTAGGAATAGTAGATGAGTCAATATATGCACTTACTTATGATTCAGAAGATGATATATTTGACTACTTCTATACATATGCTTCTAATTATTATGATGTAGGTACCTCTGTCTCTTATTATTTTAATTTTTATGGAAGTGCATTCCAGGAGGCAATATTAGAGACAAAGAAGGATAAAAATCCCCTTGCAGATTTCAAGGAAGAAGCGGCACCTATGGGAGGAAGAGGGGGTACCCCATCTCCGTATGTAAGGAAATTTTTCCCGGATACAATGTATTTTAATCCTAAGATAGTAACAGATGAGAATGGAATAGCACGGATTAAGGTGAAGTTTCCTGATTCGCTTACAAGCTTTAGAATCACAGCCAAGGCTGTAACGAAGGATACCCTTGTGGGGCAGTCAAAGAAGAATGTAACGGTAAGGAAAGAGATCTTTTCACGTATGGATATACCTCCATTTGCTGTAGAAGGAGATGAGGTATATATAGGTAGTATTGTCC
>JALVIU010000063.1 GCA_027028665.1 Candidatus Atribacteria bacterium
TTAACCTCTTTGCTCTTATTTTATGTCTATTTTTATAACTGTCTGGTAAAAGATTTAACTTTATCACTCGCCTTCAAACCCCCTCTTAGAAAGACCTATAGCGGTGGATAAAAGTTCCTTAATCTCACCTATTCCACCATCTTTAGATAGATTCTGTTTTATACCAGCAAATGGATCCAATATATCTGTCTTTATACCTATACCTGACTCCAAATATGTAGAAAAACCAGAAAGCTTTGAGCCTCCTCCTGTAAGAAAAAGTCTATCAAATGTATTAACATTTGCAATATTTTCTCTAAAGTAACTCAATGAACGAGTAATCTCCAACACAAATTCATCCATAACAGAGGAAATTGTACTATATATCTTTTCTTTCTCAGGATGATTATCTAATCTCTTCTTTATACTTTCTGCTTCTTCTTCTGAGACATTAAAGCCCTTCATTATTGCCTGGGTAAAATCCCTTCCTCCTAAAAGAGCATCTCTTAAAAACAAAAACTCTCCATCTCTCATTACAACAAGGGATGTAGTAGAAGCACCTATATCTATGATTACATACACACCTTTTGCATGTATATTCTGAAAGGGAAAGATTCTTGTAAGGGCAAGAGATTTTACCTCTATTGCTATAAGTGTCATACCAACAGAGGATAATATCTTTATATATCTATTTATAAGTTCAAGCGGTGCTGCAGCCACTAAAAGTCTCAATCTTTCTACTCCATTTTCTACCTTTGTCCCAATTACATAATAATCATATACTGCCTCTTCCAGGGAATAAGAAATATATTGGGTAAGATCCCAACCTACAGCTTCCTTAAGTTCTTCTCTGCTCATCATGGGAAGCTCTGAGATTCTTACCACTATGTCTTTACCTGAAAGACCTAATACAGCTTTTCCTCTCTTTATTTTTGCATCATGCAAACACTCAGCTATCGCCCCCTCCAGAAGATCAGGATCCTTTATTGTACCCCTTTCTAATGAACCTTTAGGTGTAGGGAAAAGCCCATAATTCTGAAGTAGGGGTTCACGACCTGTAGCCTTTAGTTTTACCACTTTTATAGCACTCTCACCTATATCTATACCAATGGACTCTCTAAGAGCTAACTTCCTTTTTTTCACCATATATTTTATCACCTTCTATAAATCTCTTTGCCAATATAAAAGATGCCCATTCATCAAAACTATCTTTAAATAGGGCTCTCCAAAATCCTTTTCTTTTTATAAATTCTTCTTTCCCCTCTTGTGTAGAAAATTCTTCTTCCATTTTTACAAAGTGGAGCTTCTTGCTATGTATTATATCGTACAATTTATTTTCTATATATGAAGATGCTGTTTTATTTCCAAGTACTATAACATTTATATCGTCATATTTTTGAAAGAATTGTAAAATTACGTCTCTTATTTTCTCTACATTTACAATAGAAAGTTCCTTTATTGTAAGATCATCTTCTACTACAGCTATACCACATTTTTTTGTTCCAGGGTCTATAGAAACTATTTTCATTTATTTTTCCCAATAAAGCCTTCAAATCCTTTTTTTTTCAATTTTTCGAGTTCCAAACTGGCAGAATCGCGGGAACTAAAACCAAAAATTCTCACTTTATACAGAGATTTTGCCTTTATATATCGTACATTTTTATATCCCAGGGCTTTTATCTTTTTTACAAGATTTTCAGCATTTGCTTTGGATTTAAATGCGCCCAATTGTATATAAAAACCTTTTCTTACAACAACTTTCTTAACAGGTGTAGATGAAGGCTTTGGACTCTTTGGCTTCTTCGGCGTCCTCTTTATAGTTGGGGCAATAGAAGGTCGTGGCGTTTTCGTCTTTTCTTTTTTTATTAAAGGAGTAGGAGTAAACGACAACTTTTTAGGGGGGTTTATATTTTTTTTAGGAGTCTCTATTATAAGTTTCGTATCTTTGTCATTT
>JALVIU010000064.1 GCA_027028665.1 Candidatus Atribacteria bacterium
AAGATGTAATAGGGCTTGTATGGGATAAGCTCTTTGTAAATGTGGCAATCAATCCTGTTACTGCAATAACAGGCCTTAAAAATGGAGAACTCCTTAACTATGATGAGACAAAGGCTATAATGAAGGGGCTTGTGGAAGAGGCAGTAGCAGTTGCAGAGAAGAGAGGGGTAAAAAGGGATGTAGAAGAGGTTTATAACCATGCCCTTGAAGTTGCAGAAAAGACGGCAAAAAATATGTCCTCCATGTTACAGGATATAACAAAGGGAAGAAAGACTGAGATAGATACCATAAATGGAAAGATTGTAGAGTATGGGAGAGAGGTAGGTGTTTCCACACCTTACAATGAGATGGTAACATATCTTATTAAAGTCCTGGAGAAAAAGTAAAAATGGATATAAAATCACTTAAGGGATATCTGGATGAACTCTTAGAGGTAGAAAAGATTGATGATGTAAGTCTAAATGGGCTTGTTATCTATACAGGGAGGGATATAAATAGGATTGGCCTTGCCGTAGATACATCCCTCTCTGTCATAGAGAAGGCAAGCAACCTGGGCCTTGACCTTATAATTGTCCACCATGGGCTCTACTGGGGGTCTCCTCTTCCTATAACAGGTGCGCTCTACAAAAGGATCAAACTCTTTATGGAAAGTGGTATAGGACTATATGTAGCACACCTTCCCCTCGATGGACACCCTGTATATGGCAATAATATTCAAGGGGTAAAACTATTTGAACCAGATGACATCTCTCCTATCCTTGACATAGGTTTTAAAGGTATATTTACTACGCCAAGGGATAGAGAGGAATTGGTTAATATTTGTAGGGAGAAGATAAATCCTGATACAACACTATGGGACTTTGGGCCAGATAAAATCACAGAGTTTGCATTTATAAGTGGGGATGCACTCTCTATGTTGCCTAAGGTAATAAACCTTGGTATTAAGACCTATATCACAGGTGAGCCAAAACACAGCCTATACCTTACAGCACAGGAAGAAAAAGTAAATGTATTTTTAGTAGGTCATTATATGAGTGAAACACTTGGTGTAAAGGCATTGGGAAAACACCTTGAAGAAAAATTTGGTATAGAAACGGTCTTTTTAGACTTTCCTACGGGATATTAGGTTCATCCCCAGGGCGCATAGTATAAAAATGGTGCCTGAAAAGAGGAATACCTCTCTGAAGCCAATGTGCGCACCTACTATACCCCCTATCAACGGACCAAAGGCATTACCCAATGAATAAGCAGAGCTTGTAAGGCCAAATGCCTTTCCTCGAGAACTTTTTGGGATTATCTCTGTGATAAAAGAATTAAAGGCAGGGATAATCCCTCCTACAAAAAATCCTGTAAGAGTACGAATAATAATAAGCTGAAGTGGTGTATTTATAAAATATATAGGAAAAAAGGTAAGGGCACTTACAAGGAATAGATACTTAAGTAACCTATATGCATTCATCCTTTCCAAAAGCTTTGCAATAAACAGTGATGAAATAGCACTTGCGATGGAGGAGGTCCCAAATACAAATCCCGTATCCCTTATTCCCTTACCAAGCTCCTGAACCAGGAGGGGAAGTATAGGATATGATGCCCTATTTCCCAGGGTAAATAGAAATTGAAATACGAGATAGAGAGAAAGGAGCTTAAAAATACCTATAGCTCTTTCCTTAGACTCTATACCTTTTTGAGTATTTGGCCGTTTAAAATCCTCATGAATAAGGAAAAGTACTATAAATCCACCAATGATATATATAAAAAATGCAAAATAAAAAGAGACCTTATATCCCATGGATGATGCTAAAAATCCGCCTAAAATAGGCCCTATAGATGCACCTGTATATATAGCACTTTGCATAATACCCATACTAAATGGTACCTTATCTTCAGGTATTATAGTGCTTATTAAGGAAAGAGATGCAGATACCGTACCTGCAAAGGATGCATGTAAAAATCTGTAAAATACTAGTTGTGATGGAGAATGAGCAAATGACATGAGAAAGATAAATATTCCACTTCCAAAAAATGCCCTGAGTACCATAGGCTTTCTACCTATTTTATCACCTATTACTCCCCACAAAGGAGAAAATATAAAAAGTGCAAAACTCCCTGCGAAGCTTACAAGTCCTCCCCAAAATGCAGCATCTTGAGGGGTCTTTGCACCTATTTTCTGAAGATACAAAGGGAAGAAGGGTGACACAAAATAGAAACCTAAGATGGAAAGAAATTGTGCCATCCAACCTGCAATTAGTGTTTTTTTCCAGTTCATCTTTCCTACTTTGACTATATATCGTTCTTTCTTTATATTATAACAGAGAATAACCAACTATTTACAAAAACTTACTTATGTGGTAAAATTTTTTTATGAAAAAAACCTGTCAAAAATGCGGAAAAGAAGCAGTAATATTTATATCACATCAAGGCAGATGGTTGTGTGAAAAACACTTTAAAACTTATTTCTTTCAAAAATTAGAAAAGACAATTAAACACTATAAACTCCTTTCTAAAAAGGATAAGATTTTTCTTGCAGTATCAGGCGGTAAAGACTCTATGTCCCTATGGGAGGCCCTTTTTCATATAGGGTATAACCCCATAGGGTATTATATAAAATTGGGCCTTGGTCCCCATGAAGAAGATATAATAGAGACTATTTCACAATTTGCAGAAGAGAGAGGGCTTACATTTCGCATATTTGATTTTCCTAAAACATATGGAAAAACAGTACCTGAAATTGCATATAAAAAAAATCGCAGGGTCTGTTCTGTTTGTGGATTGGTAAAGAGGTATCACTTTAATTATCTTGCCACAAAAGAGGGGTTTGATGTGGTAGTTACAGGGCATAACCTTGATGATGAAATTACCTCTATTGCCATCGATAACATAAGATGGGAGATAAAAGAGCTTGGAAGAAAAGATGGCCCCCTTATGGAAGAATGGCATGATAAATTTGCAAAAAGAGCAAAGCCATTTGCACTATTTACCGATGAAGAGATAAAACTATTTGCAGATACTATGGGCATAGAATACTACGAAAGGACATGTCCATTTCACGGGGAACACTCAACAAGGCTTGACCTAAAGAGGGTATTTGGCGAGATGGATAGATTACACCCAGGTTTTAAAGTACAGTATTATAAAAACTTCCTAAAGGTAAAACATGTCTTCGAACCCTATTTAGAAGAGCTCCCTTTAAAGGAGTGCAAGGTCTGTGAGATGCCTACAAGAATTGGGATATGCGCATTTTGTAGACTTATAGATAAAACTAAGGAGGTGTAATAATGAAAAAGGTTGGTGTACTTATTGAAGATTTATATAATGAACTTGAATTTTGGTATCCCTACCTGAGACTAAAGGAAGAGGGATTTGAAGTAATAGCAATCGGCCCAGAAAAGGGAAAAGAGTACAAAAGTAAGGTAGGACTTCCCAGGGTTTCAGAGGCGAGCCCAAAAGATGTAAATGCAGAGGAATTGGATGCCATTGTGGTACCAGGTGGATATGCACCGGATAGATTGAGAAGAGATAAAGAGATAGTAAAGCTTGTAAGAGATGTAAATGATAAAGGTGGAGTAGTTGCAACTATATGCCATGGTGGATGGGTACTCATCTCTGCAGGCATATTGAAGGGAAAGAAAGCCACATCCTTTTTTGCTATAAGAGATGATATGGTAAATGCTGGCGTAAATTGGGTAGATGAAGAGGTTGTAATAGATGGAAACCTTGTTACATCGAGGAAACCAGACGATCTTCCTGCCTTTTTAAAGGCCATCATCTCTAAATTAAAATGAATGAAAAATATTTCTTAAAAAAAGTACCTGTTCCTATAACAATCACAAAGGGGGATGAACTTATATATGTAAATGAAGAGACGGAAAATCTTACAGGCTATAAAGAAGAAGAGCTTATAGGGAAAGATGTCTCTTTGCTCTACCCCTCTCTCTTCGAATTCAAAAATATAAAATTTACTGCGGTAAAGAATAAAGGGATAAGAGGAATGAGGACAAAATTAAAGAGAAAAGATGGAAAAATACTTAATGTATCAGTAAATGTGAATTTATTGGAATATGAAGATGGAACATCAGGGGGGATAGGGGCTGTATTTGATATTACACCTATTATCCATCAAGAGGATAGATTGCAAGAAAATATAAAAAAATTATACATGCTCTATAACGTGTTAAAAACTATTACCTCTTCTTTAAATTTAGATGACATTATTAAAAGTACTGTAGAGGCGATAAAGGAGTATTTTGGAATAGAAGTAATAGGGATATCTGTTTTAACAGAAAAGGATGGAGAAAAATATGTAAAAGTAAAATACTATATAGGATATGATTTTAAAAAAGCAGATAAATATACAAAATTACACTTAGAAGAGTGGAAAGAAAAAGCTAATATAGTTTACACAATCTCTACCGGAAAAATATCCTATATCCCAGATGTAACCAAAGATTATAAGAGGTATCTCAACTTAGATCCAGATATCCGCTCATCCCTTGCTCTTCCCATAAAGGCCAAAGATGAGATTCTTGGGGGTATCGTGTTAGAATCCAAAGAGGTGGATATATTTAAAAAGGAAGACATAGAGCTTCTCACAATTATTGCTGATATGCTCGCAACTGTTATGTTAAATGCAAGATTGTATGAGAAGACATTGGAACTTTCTATAAAAGATGCACTAACAGGTGTTTATAATCATAGATATTTCTATGATCAGCTCCACAAAGAAATAGAAAGATACGAAAGATATGGTATACCTTTCTCTCTTGCCATATTAGATCTTGATAAGTTCAAGGAGGTAAATGATACATATGGTCATATAGAGGGGGATAAAGTATTAAGAAAAATAGGCAAACTATTAGAAGAAAATGTGCGAAAACATATAGATACAGTATGCAGATATGGAGGAGATGAATTTTCTATTATATTTTCAAATACCTATTTAAATGAGGCAAAAAATGTAGTAGATAGAATCATTGAAATAATAAACAAAAATCATGAAAAACTACATAATATAACGATAAGTATAGGGCTTGGAGAGTATAGAGGGGAAGAGGACTCTCAATTTATAGCAAAAGTGGATGCACTGACCTATAAAGCAAAGAAAAAGGGAGGAAATAAGGTAGAGATAGAGGATTTCCCTATCTCCATATAAGTATAGGATTTTCCAATAAGGTCTTTAGCTTATTTAAAAATCTTGCACCATATGCGCCATCAACTACCCTATGATCCAGAGATAAGGTTAGTTTCATAATAGATCTTGGAACAAAAGTTCCTTCCTTATATACAGGTGATTCATGGATCTTTCCTATAGCGAGGATCCCTACCTCTGGTGGATTAATGATTGCAGAGAACTCATCTATATTGTATGGGCCAAGGTTTGAGATAGTAAATGTGGCATCCTTTGTATCTTCCAATAAAAGTCTACTGTTAAGTGCCCTATCGATTAATTCTCTTCTCTCCTTAGATATCTCTTCCATATCTTTTCCTGCCACATCCTTAAGTACAGGTACCAAAAGGGCATCACCTCTGTCCACTGCTATGCCGATATTTACATTATAAAATATCTTTACCTTATTATCACCAAGAAAATGTGCATTCAAAAGTTCATATTCTAAAAGTGAAATAGAAAGCGCTTTTAGAATAAAGTCTGTGTAGCTAATAGAAAGGGCCCTTTCTTTATGTAATATATCCTTTGTTTCTTTAATATTTGTCATATCTACAGATACTGTAAGATAAAAGTGTGGGGCTTCTCTTTTGGATTGAGTCATCCTCTTTCCTATTGTCCTTCTTATATCAGGTAGATCTAAGACCTTCCAGTTTTCCTTTTTCCCTCTCTTTTCCTCTACATATCTTAATACATCTTCCTTTTTTATCTTCTCTCCA
>JALVIU010000065.1 GCA_027028665.1 Candidatus Atribacteria bacterium
GGCCTATGTGCATATTAGAAAATAGATTTGGTAACCATGCAGGTTTTGGGAGCACCTTTGTCATTGGATGCCCAGAGAGCTCTGCCTTCCATGGATGTGTAGTGGTAATATATGCGACAAATTCAAGACCTACAAAATTTAGCATGATAGTAGATATTATTGGATCAATATTGTATTTTACCTTGAGCCATCCTGCGATAAATGCAAAAAAGCCCCCTGCTGCCAGTGCTACCCCAATAAGTAGTGTGATCATAATGATAGATGGGATCTGTGTATTTTGGGAGAACATAAGTCCTACCACTGCTGTCATTGCACCACCGAAGAGCATCTGTCCAAACCCACCAATATTAAAAAGCCTTATCTTAAAGGGAATGGAAAACGCATATGTAACCAATAAGAGTGGCACAAACTTCTTCAGTGTCTCAATGATCTCTGTAGTGGAGGAAAGTGGCACCGTAAGGAGTGTCTCAAAGGCTTTTGCCACGTCATATCCTAATATCCAGAGTACTATCCCCATAATGGCAAAAGAGATACCTACAGCCAATAAGTATGGTTTAATAAAATTCCATATTTTCACTATTCTACACCTACCATTAATGTACCTATTTTTTGTTTATCAAACTCTTCTCTTGTAAATACCCCTACTATTTTTCCTTCCCTTAGTACTGCTATTCTATCACTTAAGAGCATAAGTTCATCTAAGTCTTCATTTATGTAAAGTACTGCTTTTCCACTATCTCTTAGTTTTAAAAGCTCATTGAATATAAATTCCACAGAGGACATATCCAGACCTGATGTAGGGTTGTGTGTAACAAGTAGGTCTATCTCATTAAGAAGTGCCCTACCAAATACTACCTTCTGGATATTTCCCCCTGATAGCTTATTTATTGCTATATTTTCATCAGGTGCCTTTACACTATATTTCTTGATAAGCTCCCTTGAGGCGCCTGCCACATCGTTCCATCTTACCCATGTCTTACCCTGTATAAATCTCTCCTCTTCATGGTGTCCTAAAAGGACATTTTCCTTTATGGAACCCTCGGGTAGTATGGCATCTTTTACCCGGTCCTCAGGTACATAGAATACCCCTAATGAAAATACATCTACCGTCTTTAAGCGGTTTATCTCTTTACCTTTTATGGTTATCTTGCCTGACTGTATGCGTGATGGGGATATAACAGCCTCTGCAAGCTCTTTTTGCCCATTACCTGAGATACCCGCTATACCCAGTATCTCACCACCATAGATCTCAAAGGATACATCTCTTAAAGGAAAGCCCTTTTTTGTCTTCTTTGTAGAAAGTTCCTTTACAATAAATATGGGCTCTTCTGTCTTTTTTACCTCTTTGAGGGTAACAACAGGTAGTGCACTATCGGTTACCTCTATCTTTTGTCCTACAAACATGAGGGATACAAGGTCTTCTTTTTTCACCTTTGAGATCTCTACTGTGCCCTGAAGGACCCCACCTTTTAACACAGAGGCCCGATCACATGCCTTCATTACCTCTTTAATTTTATGTGTAATAAATATAACAGAGACCCCTTTTGATACTAGGAGTCTGAGGGATTTTAAGAGTTGTTCAAACTCCTCTTCTACCAGGAATGTAGTAGGTTCATCCAGTATTAGAATCTTTGCACCCCTGTAGAGTGCACGTACGATCTCTATCTTCTGTTTTATACCTGCAGGAAGCTCCCTTACCCTTACATCAAGGGGGAATTTGAATCCAAACTCACCAGATAATCTTTCGATCTTTTCCCTTTCTCCACTATTTTGAGGGGTGCCCAGAACGATATTTTCATATCCTGTAAATTCTGGCACCAGTGTGGATACCTGATGTACCATTCCTATCCCAAGTTTTATAGAATCCAGAGGGGAGGAGATGTGTGCCTTTTTTCCATCTACAAAGATCTCTCCTT
>JALVIU010000066.1 GCA_027028665.1 Candidatus Atribacteria bacterium
ATCCTTAACCTTCCACCACAAAAGGTGGCAATAGTGGGTGACCAAATATTCACAGATATACTCGGGGGAAACTTACTCGGGTTTTATACGATTCTTGTGGAGCCAATTACACAAAAGGATTTTATAGCAACTAAACTATTTCGTTTTTTGGAGCGTGTGTTTCATTTAAGGTGAAAACTGGGGCGGTAGGATTCGAACCTACGGATGCGGGAGCCAAAGTCCCGTGCCTTACCGCTTGGCTACGCCCCAATAGATACAAGTTCAACAGTTTTGGTAAGAAGATCTACATAACTAAAGGATACTTTTCTATGCCTATCTTCTACACTTATTACAAAGAAGAAAGGATATATACTCTCTACTACCCCTTCAGTCGTTGTTTCCTTTTTTCTGCTTCGATGAGATTTGAGCACAATTTTCTTCCCCACAAGTCGAGCAAGCTCTTCCTTTATCCTCTTCAAGGCATCCTCATCGATCATCTTTTATCTCCTCACAAATTGCGTATTTTATTTTATCATAATTTTGCTATTTTGTCAATTTTTGGACAGGAACGGGATAATATTGACAGTATATATTTGAAATGTTATACTTTTGTGTCAATTTATTTTATGTTATTTTACCAACAAAAGGTTAAAAAATGAAGATTCTCCTTCTAAACAAACTTTATTTCCCTCATATAGGTGGTATAGAAAAGGTAGTAGAGAGTCTTACCTTATTTTTGAAAGATAAAGGACATAGTGTAAAAGTATTGGTAGCAAATAAGAAAGGCCCTACAAAAATAGAAAACATACGGGGAATAGAGGTAATAAAGACATTTAGCTTAGGGATTTATTTTTCTATGCCGGTATCTTTTTCATATCCCGTTTATTTAAAGAGGGTTTCCAGATGGGCTGATATCTTACATATACACCTCCCTTTTCCCTTAGGGGTTTTATCCTATCTCATTGTTAGGCCTAAGAACCCTATTGTGGTTACATGGCATAGTGATATAGTAAGACAAAAGCTTTTCCTCTTTTTCTACAAATGGTTTTTGTTTCGATTTCTGGAAAAGGTAGATGTGATAATACCCACTACCTATAATCTTGCATATACTTCAAGCTTTCTTCCATATTTTTTGGACAAGGTTTTTCCCATACCTTTATGGCTTACAAATAAAGTAAATAGAGTGTTAGATACTTCGTATATAAAAGAAAGATATGGGGATAGAATTATACTTTTTGTAGGGAGATTTGTCTATTATAAGGGTATATACCATCTCCTTGAGGCCATGAAGGGTGTAGAAGGTATATGTATACTAATAGGAAATGGCAAAGAGATATCTAATATAAAAAAATTTATAAAGGATAATAAACTTTCTCATAAGGTATTTATATTAACAAATGTTACAGATGAAGAGCTTCCAAATTATTATCAAGCCGCGGATATCTTTGTGTTGCCTTCTATATACAAAAGTGAGGCATTTGGACTTGTGCTTTTGGAAGCTATGTATTATAATACACCTATAATCACATTTGATTTACCCACAGGTGTAAGTTTTGTAAATGATGGGAAAACAAGAGGTATAAGAATCCCTTTAGGGAATGTAAATGCCTTGAAGTTGGCGATAAATAGACTTTTGAATAATAAGACAGACTTGAGAAAAAAGGGAATTTATGGGAAAAGATGGGTGGAGAATCTGGAGGAAAAAAAGTTGGATTATATAAAACTTTATAAATATCTGGAGAGAAAAAGATGAAGGTGCTTGTATTATCTGGTGGTTCAGGCACAAGGCTCTGGCCCCTTTCGAGAAAAAAATACCCCAAGCAATTTCTAAAAATAGGAGATGAAAGATCTCTGTTTAGAAAGACTATAGAGCGACTGCTAAAGGTCTTCCCTCCAGAAGATATAGTGATAATTACAGGAAAGGAATATGAATTTCA
>JALVIU010000067.1 GCA_027028665.1 Candidatus Atribacteria bacterium
CCTTCAAATTGTATAATCATTTTATTAGGGAAGTTCGAATTTACATACACAGTACCTTCCCAGACAGTTTTCTTTTCTTTGTTGCAGAAAATCAATATATATTTAGTTGCATCTGAATTTACAAGAGAATCAAGATCCAGATTCATATCAAAAGTAAGTTCAAGTGCATAGTAAAGATTAATAGTGAAGACCCCGCTTCTCTGAACTGTAAAGAATGTAGCATTCTGGAGTGTACCCTTTTCTTCCACAGGCGTCTCTGTTGGTGTAGGTGTAGGAGTTGCTGTTGATGTAGGTGTGGGAGTTGCTGTTGGTGTTCCAGTTGGTGTTCCAGAAGGGGTGGCGGTTGGACTCTCTGTAGCAGTAGTGGTCGCTGTTTCTGTAACAGTGGCGGTTGGAGTTTCTGTAGCAGGTGGTGTTGTTACATTATTACATCCTACAACAAAAAGAAAGCCAAGAACCAAAAATATAGCAATAATTGGTAGTTTTTTCATACTCATCCCTCCTTTTTATTTTTAATAATTTTACCATATTTTTATTAAAATAGCCACAATTTATAAGAAATTTATGAAAATTTTACTCTTTTCCATATACCCGCCTAAGGATTAGTAAATCTTTAAAGAAACTTACTACATTTGAAGTAGCTACACTACTTACATCAGATACTCTTATCTGAACCGGGATATCATTTACCTTAGCATCTAATTTCTTAAGTAAAATGGCAATTTCCACTTCAAATGCAAATCCTGGAATCTTTGCTTTCCTTAGTTTATCAATCTTTTCTAAAATCTCTCTTTTATATATTTTTGCACCAGTTTGGGTATCTTTTACATCTATATTGAAGAGTAGATGTATAAATAGATTAATAAGTCTACTACTTAAGTTCCTTATAAAACTTCTATTTACTCTGGAGAATTTATGATATTTATTGGCATAAACCATATCCCACTCTTCTCTATTTATCTTTGTATATAAATCTTTTATTATAGAAGGATCTATATCATTATCTGCATCTATATATAATACATAGTGACCTTTCGCCTCTTTGAGTCCGCGAAATATTGCATATCCCTTTCCTCTATTTTTATCCAGATACAACACCTCTACATCCAGAGATGCAAGTTCATCTAAATCTTTCTTGTACTTATCATCTCCACTTACTATGATAATTTCAAAAGGAATACCTAAATTCTTCACCACCTTTCTTTTCAAAAGGGTATCTTTTTTGATATTTTTCTCGTTATATGCAGGTATTATTATGGTAAGTTCTACTGTTTCTTTTTGCATATCTCTCCATAAGAGTATATATAAGTAATATCATCATGATATAAAGGCTTTATCCCGGAAAATAGTGTTTTTGCAAGCTCATTTGCATCTATATTTAAATCTATAAATTTATCTTTCCCCCTAAGAAACACATATTTGAGATTGTGTTTTTTCATAATTTTACATAGCCTTTTTCTTGCAAGCAGTGGCTTACTTTTATAAGTTTTTAGGAAAGAATAATATTCTGATCTTCTCTTATATGTATTATATCCTGCGGACATGGCAAAATAATCCCATCCAAAGAATATTCGCCTGCCTGCCATTTCAATAGAAGAGACATCATAGGTGATATTTAAAAATTTATCTTTTGGATCAGTATGGGATAGGATCCATTTAGATACAGGATTATAGTTTTCTTTTTCCCACATAATAGCATAGCTATTAAATATAGGTGAATAATCGAGTACAAAATTAAAAAGAAGCATAAAAATTATAATAAAAAGAAAGGTTTTCGCTAAAATTTTTGCCTTTAAAAGTTTTACAAAAACATATGCGGTATACATCTCCCATATAAGAATACTAAAGTTTATAAACTTATGGTTAATGGCAACTTCAAGGGAGAATACTACAATGTTTGCCATAGCAAATACTATCCAGGAAAGGAGGAAAATAGAGATATTGGCCAATTTAATATTTTCACTGCCCTCTTTAAGGGAGAGTATAAATCCTATAATTCCAAGAAAAGGTAATATACCCAGATTTGCCAGAGTATAAATAAGCCACTTAAGAAATCCGGATATTTTGAGAGGTCTAAGGGCTTTAGAGGATGTATATAGGAATCCTAAAAATATTCTGATAACTTTTAATCCGTCAGGCCTTGTAAATTGAGAATATGCAAGTTCTAAAAAGAAGAGTACAAGCAAAAAAGAAGCCAAAATCCCCAGGGAAAGATATAGGAGTTCAAATATCTGAGGTTTCAAATTTGTAGGATTTTCTTGTTTTTTATTTTTTAGCCATAAAAAGAATAGATGAACAGTCTTTACACCTATATAGATGCCCCAGAAGAGGAGAGTAATAATAAGCATGCCCTTATGAATATAAACAAGAGAAATCAATATAATCATATTAAGAAAAATAATAAACAATTTTTTTAAGAGATTATCTACTTTATAAAACATAAAAGCTATGAGATAAATGGATAAAAAGGTAAGTGCAAATCCCATGGCAAGATGTCTTTGATTTAGGTATATATTAAGATTCCAGAATGCGGATATAATAGACCCATCCCAGGGGCCAAAGCATACGTAAAATTTAAGTTTTGGGATATCTATAAGCCAATTTTGGCCATGTTTTAAGATATATACCAACCACACAAAGGAAAAATCAAAAAATGGCAAAAGAACTGCTATGTAAGGGGCAATTTTATCATTAGTTATATATTTTGTAATAAGATACATGAAAAATAAAAAACCTAAAAATCCTGTTATGCTTAAGATATTTACTGAATAGGAGAAGGGAAGCCCCAGTCTTTCTAAAAATGCAGCCATAATGTGGAAACCGTAATGATAGTTAATTTTTTCCCCAACAAATAGGGGGTACTCTATAGGATGAAAGTTTCCTCCATATAAAAAAGATTTTATTATAGGAATATGGGCCATAAAATCACTATGAATAAATGAATGTACATATGTATATCTTTTGGTTTCGTGAAGTGTAAAGAACATTATAAAAGATATAAAAAATATAATGGTGCTCCAAAATATTAGGGGAAGAAAAGAGACCTTTTTTATTTTTTTATCCATGCAATATATCTCCCTTTTTCTCAAAACAGACTCTTTAATAATTTTTATTATAACATATAAGTATATCAGAAAATAAAAAAGGTTTGTTTAATAATAATGTTATTTCTTTATTACGGAAATTTTTTTTGCATATTTTAATACCTGCCGTGTACCACCTCCCTGACTTATAATTTCAAGAATTTTCATGTTATTCACAGGTTTAGTACCTGAGATCATATCGACATGTTCTAAAATATAAGGAGAAAAATTGGCACTTGGGCCCAGGAGAATCTTCTTTGCATTTCCTGCCCATTTTACAATATCTAAAAAGGTTCTATTTATAAGGGTTGTAGCGGTTATTATAACCACATCACACATAGGGAGGATATCACGGGCAGCCCAGTCTGGATATGCATCCATAAATGGTTTTTTTTCAAATATGTAAAGCCTTTTAACCATGGGTTTAAGAGTTTTTATTACTGGATCAAATCTTCCTACCATTCCTACAGTTTTATCTTTAAAATCAAACCACTCTGTTACATCTCCTTCCATATTACTCTCTATTTCTGAATTTATAATAGCATTAACTGTGGCAAGACCAATAGAGCTACTTATAGTACCTGGGTAAAACCAGAGCTGGGCAAGATCATAAGCAGTAAGGCCTCTAAACTTACCCGCTTTATCCATTACGCTACAGGTAGGAGGGAGCTCATCTCTTAATGTGTAGGATAACCCCAATTTTCCATCATCTAAAAGTACCCCAATATATCCTATACCTACACGTACATCCTCTATTACCCTCTCTTTTAATTCTCCTTCTATACTTTCTACAATTTTTCTAAAAATGTTCATGGCTTGCTCCTTTATTTCTCTGGAAATGTCTTTAATAGATCTGAGATAAGCTCATAGACACGGGGAGACTCTCCTCCCAAAATAGCATTGATATTATCCAGGCTCATGGCCTTTACCTCTTTCAAGCTTTTGCCCTCTGCAAATCTACATATAATATCAGAAGCTATATAAGAAGGAGGGATACAATAGTTGCATATATATGTAATTTCTTCTATAATATCTCCCTTCTTTTTTATGTAAAATACTATATCATCTGAGCTTCCTGCTCCTTTACATCCCTCACCTTCTATTTTGATATCATAATCAGAAAGCTCACCCTTTCTGGGGAATCCCTCCTTTTTTATCTTTTCGAAATATGTCCTCATAACTTCATCCATTTTGTACCTCCTATTGTTAGTATTATTTCGATTATACATTATTTCGCAAATATTTACAAGATATCAAAACATATACAACTTTTCATAGTATGCCCTTATGTATTTAAAAATGAAGGTTTCTAAAGATTCTATACCAGAAAGGGGTTATAAATTATACAAACAAACTTCCTAAAAAGAATAATTATATAGCAAACTTCAAGGCTATAGGAACCGGCCTTCTAAATTCAAGGCCCGGGATGCCCCTTCTCTCAGAGAATGTAAAAAACCTACCACCTAAAAGATATACCTGGGCAGAGCCCCCACCATCAAGATTTATCGCATTTTCTGCATTATATTCATACATGGTCTCTGCAAGCTCAGAAAGGGTAAAACCTTTACTATCAAATCCAGGAATATATGTATTTTCATTTGTCCCCTGTACAAAAAGGATCGAAACCCTGCCCCCTTCATCTATTCCAAGACCTACACGTGCTGCATGTTTCTTTCCCCAAACAGCGGGAAACACAGTAGGGGGAAAGGAGATAGGTTCTCCTTTGTAAAAGGGATCGTCAACAAATGTGGCAATCTCTCTATCCCTTATAAGCCATGGGCCACCCTGTACAGAAAAAACCACGCTCTCCTCTCTCGAAAATTTATAGGCCACCTCTTGACCCAAAGGGGCAAAATCTTTATAGGTGTGTATTACAAATCCCCCATCAGGGATATCTAACCCACCACCTTTTTTGTATCCTACCAGCCTGTTGTTTACTATAGCAATTGAATTTCCTCTTTCATCTCGTGGAGTAGTTTCAAGATCAGGCCTTGAGTAAATTTTGCAGTTCTTACCATCCTGAAAAACTATATTATCTATCACAATCTTAAGATCACTCAATGATACTTTTTTTACCTTTACTTTACCATTTTTATATAAAAATATAGAAGATCTATTAAACATATAGGGAAGTTTTACCTTATCATCTATAGTAAGGCCACCTATGGGCTCTCCCAGAAGGGAGTGATGTGATAAAAGGTCAGAAAGTTCCATAAGGAAAAAATGGGAATTTGTGATAAGTGAGGTCTTTGAAAGAGAAGGATCTAAAAAACCTATCCATGGATGTATCACAAAAAACCTCAAAGGGTAACCCTCTTTTATAGAAGAAAGCACCTTATCTTTACTGTTTTTATTTAGAAAATTGGCCCATATAGGGTCTTTGGATGAAAAATCCTTACCATCCCATAAAAGCTCCCCATCCTTATAAAGGGTATTTAATGTATATTGGAGTGAAGATAATGAATCAAAAAGTCTCTCTCCTTCTTTTGTTTCATTGTAAAGGGGTAAATCTTTATAGGAGATAGAAGGGGATATAAAAACAGGAGAGATATCGTAGTGTTTTTTCTTCATCACATAGTTTACAACAAGGTCAAATACATTGTAAAATACATTTTCATTTATATAAGGATGGAGTCTTTCTGCCCCCTTAAAGGGAAATTGAATAAATACAAAATTGGTAAATTCTCCTTTGTCATAAAATCTTTTTCCAATGCGATAATATACCTCGCCAATCCTATTT
>JALVIU010000068.1 GCA_027028665.1 Candidatus Atribacteria bacterium
TTGCTCCAGGCAATGTAATTCTGGAAAGAATCCTCTCTATATATGCGACTGTAGGCTTGCCAGGTCTTATTCCAGGAATAAAACCGCCATATTTTTGCATATTCTCTGCCACATTCTGCGGATTAAACGAAATCGCTGTATAGAAATATGTAAAAAATATAATAAGTAATGCATACACAATTATATACAATGGACTACCTGGTGAAAATAATCTATTAAACTGTTGCATGCTTTCTGAAGTCTGGAAAAACTGGGCAAGTGTTCCAGGTAGCATTAAAACAGCAATAGCAAAGATAATAGGAATAACTCCTGCCTGATTTACCCTCAAAGGAAGATATGTAGCCTGACCACCATAAACTCTTCTTCCTACTACTCTCTTTGCATATTGCACAGGAATTCTTCTTTCACCTAACTCTACCAGAATAACGCCCGCTATAGCAAGTATAGCAACTACAATAAGGAGAAGAAGAGCAAAAATACTTGCTTCACCTGCAGCCACTAATCTTCCTGTCATCACTAACTGACTTGGGAGTCTTGCTACAATTCCTGCAAATATAATTATAGAAATTCCGTTTCCTATACCATAATCTGTAATTTGTTCACCAAGCCACATCAAAAATGTAGTACCTGCAACTAAAGTAATTACATTCATTATCCTCATAAGTGGTCCTGTGACCATTAATACACCCATATTTTCAAGCCAGATAGTAAGACCAAGTGCCTGAAGTGCACCAACAATAATGGTTCCATATCTTATATAACTTGTAATTTTTTGACGTCCTTCTTCACCTTCTTTAGAAAGTTTCTCAAGAGCTGGAATCACGGCAATTAAAAGTTGCATTATAATTGATGCATTAATATAAGGCATAATGCCCATAGCAAATACCGAGAACCTCTTTAGAGCACCACCTGCAAATAAATCTATAAAATTCAAGATTCCACCCTGTGCAAATAGGTCTCCTAATGCCTTAGCATTTACACCAGGGAGGGGAATATGAACGCCGATTCTGAATACCAAAATCATACCTAAAACAAAAAGAATTCTCTTCTTTAAATCTGGAATCTTAAATATATTAAGGAATTTTTCCAGCAACTATATCACCTCTACTTTCCCGCCAGCAGCCTTAATCTTTTCTTCTGCTGTCTTGGAAAATTTATGAGCTCTCACTGTAAGTTCCTTTGTAAGATCCCCTTCCCCAAGGATCTTAACTCCATCCTTTATATCTTTCAGAATTCCTTTTGCTTCTAATGCTTTAATATCAACAATATCTCCTGTATTAAATCTCTCTTCTAATACATAGAGATTCACAATAGCATACTCTTTTCTTGATATATTCTTAAATCCTCTTTTAGGTATTCTTCTAATATAAGGCATTTGTCCGCCCTCAAAACCTGGTCTTGTACCTCCACCGGATCTTGCATTTTGACCTTTATGACCACGAGTAGAAGTCTTACCATGACCAGAGCCTGTACCTCTCCCAACACGTTTTGGTGCTTTTCTTGCACCAGGATTAGGGTTTAAATTTGTAAGGTTCATCATCCATCTCTCCTTTCTTAAACTTCTTCAACTTTTACCAGGTGAGAGACCTTTCTTATCATCCCCTCTATTTGGGGTGTAAGTTCTTTTGTTACTTCATGATTTAGTCTCTTAAGTCCTAATGCACGAATAGTTCTTTTTTGTTTATATGACCTTCCAATAGCACTCTTTATCCATTTAATTTTGATCATCTTCCGCATTTACTTCAACCTCCGCTTTATCTTTCAACTTTCCTCTTATTTTTAACCAATCCTCCCGTGTTCTAATCTCAGAAAGCGCCTTGTATGTAGCTTGAACTAAATTAATAGGGTTATTACTTCCAAGAGACTTTGTCAACACATCTTTAATACCTGCAAGTTCAAGTACTGCACGCACTGCACTCTCTGCAATAACTCCTGTACCTTCTGATGCAGGTTTCAAAAGTATTTTACTCGCACCAAAGTGTCCTATAATATCATGAGGGATAGTAGTACCCTTAAGAGGCACATTTATAAGATTTTTCTTTGCCTTTTCTACACCTTTTCTAATAGCGCTTGATACTTCTTTTGCCTTACCTAATGCAAATCCTACCTGCCCAGCTTCATTTCCTACTACAACAAGCGCACTAAAACCGAATCTTTTGCCGCCTTTAACTACTTTACTAACTCTATTTATAAAAACAACTCTTTCTTTAAACTCACCTTCTGGTTTAACTCTTGGCATCTATTTCCCTCCCATTCTTAAAACTCAAGTTTTCCTTCACGGGCTCCTTTAGCTAAAGCTGCAACCCTACCATGATAAAGATAACCACCCCTATCAAATACTACCTTTGTTATTCCTTTTTCCAAGGCTCTTTCAGCAATAAGTTTTCCCACTTCATATGCTGCTTTTTTATTTCCACCATACGGAATCTTCTTTTCCCTTATAAGCTCTACAGATGAAGCAGAAACCAGTGTATGACCTTTTGTATCATCTATAATCTGTGCATAGATATGAGACAAACTTCTATATACACTCAATCTTGGACGCTCAAAAGTTCCCTTTATTTTCTTTCTTACTCTTCTATGTCTCTTTTTTCTATAAAATTCCCTATTACGTTTCATAGTCTTCTCACAGCCTCCTCTCTAAGCCCCTATTTTACCGACCTTACGTCTTATAACTTCATCAACATACTTAATCCCTTTACCTTTATAAGGTTCAGGTTTACGGAATGCTCTAATCTCTGCAGCCACCTGTCCCACCTTCTGTTTATCATATCCAGAGACAGTAATAATACTTCTCTCTACAGTAATACTAATATCCTTTGGGGGCACATATTCAATCGGATGAGAATAACCCAGATTCAATATAAGTTTATTACCTTGAATTTGAGCTCTATATCCTGTTCCCACTATTTCTAATTTCTTTTCAAAACCCTTTGATAAACCTTCTATCATGTTTGCAATTAAACTTCTTGTTGTACCATGGATAGATCTTGAAAATCTATCTTCGCCTTTTCGTGTAATAATTATCTCATTACCTTCTTGTTTCACCTCTACTTGAGGTAAAAATTTATAAGAAAGTTTTCCCTTTTTACTCTCAACATATATAGTATCATCATTGATATTTACTTTTACATCCTGAGGGATCTGAATTGGTTTCTTTCCTACCCTTGACATAGTTTACCTCCTATTCTACCATACATAGCAAATTACTTCTCCTCCTACTCCCTCTTCTCTGGCAGTCTTATCAGATATTACACCGCGAGGGGTAGAAAGAATGGCAATACCAATCCCTCTTAACACTCTGGGAATTGAATCTTTTCCTACATATACTCTTCTGCCAGGTTTACTTACCCTTTCTATGTGATAAATAGCAGGAGTCTTGTCCTCTGCGTATTTCAAATAAACAGTAAGTATTCCCTGTTTATTATCTTCTTTAAATGAATAATCTTCTATGAATCCTTCTTCTTTTAAAATTTTAGCGATTCTTAACTTCATCTTAGAAGAAGGCATGCTTACTTCTTTTTTTCCAGCACTACTTGCATTTCTGATTCTTGTTAGCATATCAGCTATAGGATCTGTCATTGACATAATCTATCTAACCTCCTTCTCTACCATGAAGCCTTTTTTACCCCGGGAATTTCTCCACGAGAAGCCATCTCTCTAAAACATACCCTGCATATCCCGAAGTCTCTCATATATCCCCTGGGACGACCACATATTTTACATCTATTATGTCTCCTAACTTCAAACTTCGGCTTCCTTTTTGATTTCTCAATTAATGCTTTTCTTGCCACTTGTTTCCCTCCTTATTGCTTTTTAAATGGCAAGCCCAAGTACTTTAAAAGTGCTTTGGCTTCCTCATCGGTCTTTGCTGTAGTAACAATAGTTATATCCATTCCTCTAATCTTATCCACTTTATCGTACTCTATCTCAGGAAAAATAAGTTGTTCCTTTATACCTAAGGAATAATTTCCTCTACCGTCAAAGGATTTATCAGAGAATCCCTTAAAATCTCTTATCCTTGCGATAGAAACTTTTAAAAATTTATAAAGAAACTCGTACATAGCATTTCCACGCAGAGTGACTTTACACCCAATAGGGGTCCCCTGCCTTAGTTTAAAGTTAGAAATAGACCTTTTTGCACGAGTTATTACGGCCTTCTGACCCGCGATAATACTCAACTCTTGCTGGGCATTATCAAGAAGTTTTGGATCCTGAATAGCCTCCCCAACACCCATATTAAGCACAACCTTCTCTAATTTAGGTACCTGCATAACATTCTTATAGTTGAACTCTTTTTGCATCTTTGGTATTACTTCATTTATATAAAAATCTTTAAGTACTGGCATAAAAACCTCCTTACACAAGATCGATTATCTCACCGCATTTTTTGCAGACACGAACTCTCTTGCCATTTTCCAATTTTACTCTTTTTATTCTAGTAACTTCTCCACATTTATTACAAACAAGTCTTACCTTAGATATCCTTACGGGACCTTCTTTTTCCTGAACTCCTCCTTGAGGCAATTTCTGAGTAGGCTTTACATGACGCTTTACAAAATTTACACCTTCTATTATTACTTGGGCTTTTTCAGGTATTACACGTAACACCTTCCCTTTTTTGCCCTTTATCTCTTTCTTTCCCGAAACTATTATAACAGTATCTCCCTTTTTTATAGGAAACTTGGCTCTTACTAATGCTTTTTGCACCATTACACCTCCTTATACTACCTCTGGAGCAAGGGAAATAATTTTTGCAAATTTTTTCTCTCTAAGCTCCCTTGCTACTGGCCCAAAAATTCGTGTTCCTACTGGCTCGTTATTATTATTTATAATAACTGCTGCATTTTCACTAAACTTAATAGTAGAACCATCCTTGCGCGAATAGTCCTTTTTTGTTCTAACGACAACAGCTCTTACAACCTGTCCCTTTTTTATATTACCATTAGGAGCCACCTCTTTTGCAGTTCCCACTATTATATCTCCAAGACCTGCATATCTTCTACCTGTACTTCCAGATACCTGGATACACATAAGTTTTTTTACACCAGAATTATCTGCTACATTTAGATAAGAATATATCTGAATCATCATTAACCTCCTTGCAAACCAATCCTTATTGGGCCCGTTCTATTATTTCTACTACTCTCCACCTTTTTCTTGCACTAAGTGGACGGCTCTCTAAAATTCTTACTCTATCTCCAATCTTACATTCATTCTTTTCATCATGTGCCATGTATTTCTTTCTTCTCTTTACTGTTTTTTTGTAAAGAGGATGCATAAATGTTGTTTCTACAGTTACTACAACAGATTTATCCATCTTGTCACTTGTTACTATCCCTACTAACTCTTTCTTTTCTCCCATAAATTAGTCCTCCTTAACTCCCTGGGATTTGGCTTTTGCAATTTCCCTTTCACGTAATACTGTATAAGCTCTTGCTATAGATTTTTTTACCTCTTTTATCCGAGAAAAGTTCTTAAGTTGTCCCGTAACTATCTGGAATCTAAGATTAAAAAGTTCATCTTTGAATTCAGTAATTTTGTGAAGGATTTCCTCATTTGAGAGATCTCTAATTTCTCTTATTTTCATAGCTACTCACCACCTAATTCCTCTCGAGTTACAAACTTTGTTCTGATAGGTAATTTCTGTGCAGCTAACATCATAGCTTCACGTGCTCTATCTTCACTTACACCTGCAAGTTCAAATAATATCCTTCCAGGTTTAACTACAGATACCCAGTATTCTACTGAGCCTTTTCCTTTTCCCATACGAGTCTCTGCAGGTTTTTTTGTAATAGGCTTATCAGGAAAAATCCTAATCCAAACTTTACCACCACGTTTAATAGAACGAGTCATAGCAATTCTCGCAGCCTCTATTTGAGCAGCCGTGATCCATGCAGGCTCTAATGCTTTTAACCCATATTCTCCAAATGAAAGAGTAGAGCCTCTGTATGCAATACCCCTCATTCTACCTTTTTGCATTTTTCTATATTTTGTTCTACTTGGTTGTAACATTTCTCTCTTCTCCTTTTACCAAAATTTTCCTTATGACGATGTCTCTCCCTCTGATTCAGGAAGTACTTCTCCTTTAAATATCCAGGTTTTTACACCTATCTTTCCATAAGTAGTCATAGCTTCTGTAAACCCATAGTCAATATCCGCTCTAAGTGTATGGAGAGGCACTCTACCTTCCAGATACCACTCAGTTCTTGCAATCTCTGCACCACCCAATCTTCCACTACATGCTACTTTAATTCCTTGTGCTCCCATCTTCATTGCCCTATTTACTGCTTGTTTCATTGCGCGTCTAAAATTGATTCTTCTTTCAATTTGTGCTGCAATATTCTCTGCGACAAGTTGAGCATCTATTTCAGGAGTCTTTACTTCATTCACATTTATAACAATTTCTCTCCCTGTAAGCTTATTCAAATACTGCTTCAAGCTCTTTACTTCTGTACCCTTTCTACCTATTACAAGTCCTGGACGAGCTGCATCTATGAATATTCTAATTCTATTTCCTACTCTCTCTATTACTATACGAGAAATCCCTGCCTGATATAAACGATTCTTTAAATATTTCCTTATATTGTAATCTTCCAATACATTTGCGGGAAATTCTTTTTCTCTAAACCTTGCAAACCACTTAGAATCCCAATCCTTTACTATGCCTAATCTTAAACCCTTAGGATGTACTTTTTGACCCAAATTTATCCCTCCTCTCTCTCTTTTACAATTATTGTAATATGACTTGTTCTTCTCTTAATAATAGTACCTCTTCCCATACCTAATGGCCTGAATCTTTTAATAATCGGACCTTCATCTACATATGCCCTATGAATATATAGCGCATCCTGATTCATGCTAAAATTATTCTCTGCATTAGCTATTGCCGATTCCAATACCTTCTTTAATATATAAGAAGACTTCCGAGGAGAGGATTTCAAAATAGCTAAAGCCTCTTGAGCATCTTTTCCTCTTATTATATCTATCATCTGTCTTATTTTTCGAGGCGACATCCTTATATATCTTGCACGAGCAACTGCTTCCATATTTTACCTCCCATCTCCTTATCTTACCCTTGAGCCTTTTTCGCTCTTTCTATCACCACTGTGACCCTTAAATGTTCTGGTAAGAGAAAACTCTCCAAGTTTATGTCCTACCATATTCTCTGTAATATAAACAGGAATGTGCTTTCTTCCATTATAAACCGCTATAGTATGTCCTACCATTTCAGGAAAAATAGTAGATCTACGAGACCAGGTTTTTATAACCCTTTTTTTTCCTGTCTTGTTCATTTCAAGAATTTTCTTCATTAACTTTTCATCCACAAATGGACCTTTCTTTAGAGATCTGCCCATAAATTCCTCCTCTATTTCCTTCTCTTTACGATAAACTTATCAGAGTGTTTCTTTTTCTTCCTTGTCTTATAACCTTTGGTAGGCTTACCCCAAGGTGTAACAGGAGTACCTCCTGTACCAGTCTTTCCTTCCCCACCACCATGAGGGTGATCTATTGGGTTCATAGCTACACCTCTTACCTTCGGCCTCCTTCCCAAATGTCTACTTCTCCCAGCTTTACCTATACTTATATTATTATGGTCAAGATTCCCTACCTGCCCAATAGTAGCCCTACATCTAAGGTCAATTAAACGTACCTCGCCTGAAGGCATTCTTACATGGGCATATGCTCCTTCTTTTGCCATAAGTTGAGCAGATGTACCGGCAGATCTTGCAATCTGACCGCCTTTTCCAATTTTAAGCTCAATATTATGTATAAAGGTACCCACAGGGATATTTGCAAGAGGCAGTGTATTTCCAGGTCTTATCTCTGCATTCTTTCCTGACATCAAAATATCTCCAACATTCACGTCCAGAGGAGCTATGATATATCTCTTCTCTCCATCTGCATAGGTTAGAAGAGCAATACGTGCTGATCTATTAGGATCGTACTCAATTGCAATAACCTTGGCAGGGATATCATCCTTATCCCTTTTAAAATCTATAATCCTATAAAGTCTCTTATGACCACCACCTCTATGCCTTACAGTAATTCTTCCCCCAGAATTTCTTCCACCTTTTTTCTTGAGGGAGATTACCAGAGATTTTTCAGGTTTATCTTTAGTAATTTCTGCAAAATCTGGATAGCTTGCAAACCTCATTCCAGGAGATGTTGGCTTCATCTTTTTTATTCCCATATCGATCCTCCTTACTATGCTCCCTCAAAACCTTTTAACGTCTCTCCAGGTTTGAGTGTAATAATAGCCTTCTTCCAGGAAGGCCTTTTTCCCTCAAACCTACCAAGTCTTTTGGGTTTTGTCGGCATTTTTATAATATTTACTTTAACTACATCTACACCAAACTTATTCTCTATAGCCTCTTTTACCTCTGTTTTTGTTGCTTTTGGGTGTATCTTAAACACATACTTTGATGCTCCCTGCAATCCTACACTTTTCTCTGTAATCACAGGCTGTATTAAGATATCACTAGGATGCTTCATTTCCAAAAACCTCCTTAAATCTATCAAAAGCTGCCTTCGTTACTATCAATTCATCATATCTTAAAAGCTCATATACTGTAACATAGTCAATTCTCTGAGCAGATACCCCTGGAATATTTCTTGCAGCAAGATAAATATTTTTGTAATTATCTATATCAGATGTTAATATTAAAGCTGTCTTTTCTGTTTTAATATTTTTTAAATACTCCAACATCTCTTTTGTTTTAGGTACATTCATTGGAAGTGCATCTACTATCTTTATTTTTCCCTCTTTTAACTTTAATAAAAATGCACCTCTAATTGCACTCTTTTTAGCTTTCTTACCTATTGTAAAGCTGTAGTCTCGTGGATGGGGGCCAAATACTATACCACCGCCTTTCCAAAGAGGAGACCTAATAGTACCTGCCCTTGCACGACCAGTACCCTTTTGCCTCCAGGGTTTTCTTCCTCCACCGGAAACTTCTCCTCTTGTCTTGGTAGAAGCAGTACCCCTTCTCTGATTAGCAAGATAGCTTTGCACAGCATCAAAAAGAAGTTGCTTATTTACCTCTTTTTCAAGAAGAGTTTCTGCAACTTCTACTTGTCCTATTTCTTCTCCTTTTATATTAAATAATGATAAATTAGCCACTATTTATTCCTCCCCTCTTGTAACTTGTATAAATATACAATGCCACCATTGGGGCCTGGAACAGCACCTCTCACAAGGACAACACCTCTTCCTTCATCTATTTTTATTACCTCAAGATTTCTCACAGTTACTGTTTCATTTCCCATGTGTCCTGCCATTTTCAAACCCTTAAATACCCTTGATGGATCAGAGCTCTGTCCAATAGATCCAGGTTTTCTATGGTTTTGAGAACCATGTGTCTTAGGACCACCACCGAATCCATGTCTTTTTACTACACCTTGAAAACCTCTTCCTTTGGACAAACCAGTAATCTTTATCTTTTCTCCTGGAGAAAAGATATCTACCTTTAACTCATCACCGACTTTATAATCGGTTATATTTTCTACTCTAAATTCCTTCAAGATTCTCTTGGGTTCTACCCCTTGTTTCTTAAAGTAAGCTGCTTGGGGTTTTTTTACCTTCTTTTCTTTAATAAAACCATATCCCAATTTCAAGGCTGTATAACTATCCCTATCAGAAGTTTTTATATCCACCACTGTACAGGGACCAGCTTTTATTACTGTAACAGGAATAACTTCTCCATTGTCACTAAATATTTGAGTCATTCCTACTTTTTCCCCTATAAGTCCAAGTGCCATCTTAACACCTCCTATTGCTAATACTTAACCTCAACATTTACTCCAGATGGCAGTTCCAAGGATTGCAGAGCTGCTATAACCTCATCATTTGGTTCGATCAGATCTATAAGTCTCTTATGTATCCTAATTTCAAACTGCTCTCTGGACTTCTTATCTATATGAGGGGAACGATTGACAGTGTATAATCTCCTCTCCACAGGAAGTGGAATAGGACCTGACATTTTTATTCCTACCCTCTTTACAACCTCTACTATCTTTTTTACTGATTGATCCAATATTCTATGATCATATGACTTTATCTTGATTCTCACTCTATTTTTTTCCATATCTTGTATTCCCCCTCTTACTCAATAATCTCAGTAATAACTCCTGCACCTACAGTCCTTCCACCTTCACGGATAGCAAATCTTAACTGTTTTTCTAAGGCTATTGGAGTTATGAGTTCTACTTCTATATTTGTGTTGTCTCCAGGTACTACCATCTCTATACCTTCTGGAAGTTTGATGGTACCTGTTACATCTGTTGTCCTCAAGTAGAACTGTGGTTTATAACCATTGAAGAATGGGGTGTGTCTTCCACCTTCCTCCTTCTTTAATACGTATACCTCTGCTTTGAATTTGGTGTGTGGGGTAATGGAACCTGGTTGTGCAAGTACCTGTCCTCTTTTCACCTCTTTCTTCTCTACACCTCTTAGGAGTACACCTATGTTGTCTCCTGCCTGTCCTTCATCAAGGAGCTTTCTGAACATCTCTACTCCTGTTACTACTGTTTTTCTTATATCATGGGAGAAGCCTATTATCTCTACTGTGTCTCCTACCTTTACCTTTCCTCTCTCTACTCTACCTGTTACAACTGTTCCTCTTCCTGTAATGGTGAATATATCCTCTATAGGCATGAGGAATGGTTTATCAATATCCCTCTTTGGAAGTGGGATGTATTCATCCACTGCCTTCATGAGGTCAAGGATTGGTTTCCACTCTGGGCAGTTTACATCTTCACAATCTGCCTCAAGGGCTTTTAAGGCTGATCCTTTAATTACTGGTACCTCATCACCAGGGAAACCATACTCTGAGAGTAGATCTCTTACTTCCATCTCTACAAGTTCTACAAGTTCTGGATCGTCTACCATATCTACCTTGTTTAGAAATACTACTATGTAGGGTACTCCTACCTGACGTGCAAGGAGGATGTGCTCCCTTGTCTGTGGCATAGGACCATCTGCTGCAGATACAACAAGGATAGCCCCATCCATCTGTGCTGCACCTGTAATCATATTCTTTACATAGTCTGCGTGTCCTGGACAGTCTATGTGTGCATAGTGTCTGTTTTCTGTTTCATATTCTACGTGTGCTGTTGCAATAGTAATTCCTCTTTCTCTCTCTTCAGGTGCCTTATCAATTTCATCAAAAGGTATCTCCTGCGCAAGTCCTACTCTTGCAAGTATCTTTGTAATAGCTGATGTGAGTGTTGTCTTACCATGGTCTACATGGCCTATAGTCCCAATATTTACATGGGGCTTAGTTCTTACATATTTTTCTTTTGCCATATGTGATCCCTCCTACAATAATGTCAATACATAAAAAAATAAGCCCACGACCGGGATTGAACCGGTGACCTTATCCTTACCAAGGATACGCTCTGCCGACTGAGCTACGCGGGCTTCTATGGGGAGGGAAGGATTCGAACCTTCGTAGGCGTTCAGCCAACGGATCTACAGTCCGCTCCCGTTGTCCGCTTGGGTACCTCCCCTTTGTATTTTAAAAGACAAGCCGGTGGACCGACTCGAACGGACGACCTGCTGATTACAAGTCAGCTGCTCTACCAACTGAGCTACACCGGCTTTATGAGTCTTTATCCTGCTGAGCCATCTTATTATAACTTAACATCCAGATATAGTCAAGGGGTTTTTATTAATTTTTTTACAATATCTATACATTTTTCTATACTAAAGCTTACTACCTTTAATGCAACTAAAAATTCTTCGCTATCCAGTTCATTTATTTGAGTAGTATATCTCATATATACACTATTATTAGTTAATCCAAAAGATGCAAAAGCAAGCTTCATGTTATTATGAAGAAGTTCATACAACTTTTCTACTTCATATGGATCAGATAATTCTCCAACTTTTACAAAAAAGGAAAGAAACTTACTTTGAAGTATATCATTTACAGTCATAAAAACGATATAGGATTTTTCTCTAAAGAACCATCCCCCTATCTCAGGGTCATATACGAAATCTATACCTAACTTACCGAGTAAGGACTCTACCTCTATTTTTAGGTCTATATTTATGCTCTCACTCAAGTGTACACCTCATTTAAGTAAAAAGAATAGATCCAATATCTTTTATCTTTTTACCAGGTGCAAGATCTACTATCTTTATTCCCTTTCTATTTAAAAAACTCTCTAATTCTCTTCTATAGGGATAAAGCTTCGTATCCCCATTAACGAAAAAAAAATTATTGTCTACGCCAGAGGCACCTGGCAAAAAACCATAATTATAATCATCTATCTCAATAGTTCCAGATGGTAGATAAAGTATATCCAAGTCTAACTTTTTAGCTTTTTCTAAAATACCTTTATCTTCCGTAATTATACTATAATTATCTAAGGGTATTGAAGTACACCTTATATATCCTTGATTTACATGTATGGGAATAAGATTGAATTTCTTTCTCCCTATACTTAAAAGTAAAGGGTCTATATATTTCCTATTTACAAAGAAATAACTTCCTACTATTATAGCGTTATAAGAAATATCTAGAGGGTATGTATCTTTTAAAAATCTACTTCCTATTATAATATCATTATCTGAAAAGAATTTCCATAATCTCTTCAGGAATGATATATTCACATTAGGAGCTACTACAATAGGACGCTTAAAATACACAAAGACCTGAAGATCAGCATGAGAATCTATATTCCTTCTCCCCATATAATAAGGGTGAACAAGTAAAACCTCATAACCAAATCTCAGTAGATTTGATATAGACTCTCTATATGACCTATGGTTTATTATTGCTATTTTTTTCAAGACACAAAAAAATGGGCGATACAGGACTTGAACCTGTGACCTCTTGCGCGTCAAGCAAGCGTTCTCCCTCTGAACTAATCGCCCGTTAATTTATATTTTAATAGGTAATACATATTATGTCAAGCCCTATATCCAATTTTCTTTTAGCACTCTTAAAAAGTTTTCACCTGCAATTTTTCTTATATCTTCTTCTTTATATCCTCTTTTTTTAAGTGCCTCAAATATAAGAGGAAATCTTGATGCATCATAAATCTCCTCTGGCCAACTGGGGATACCATCAAAATCAGAACCCATTCCCACATGGTCTGGACCTACAAGTTCTACAACATAGTCTATATGTTTTATTATATCATCCAACGTGGATTTACCAGAGGAATTTAAAAATTCTGAATAAAAATTAATACCCATTACCCCTCTTTTCTCTGCAAGTGCCTTAATCTGCAAATCTGTAAGATTTCTAGGATGGTTACATAATGCATATGCATTTGAATGAGATGCGATAATAGGTTTCTCAGAGATCTCTATAACATCCCAAAAACCCGGGGGGGTAATATGAGAAACATCAACTATCATACCTAATTTATTCATTTTTTTTACCACCTCTCTCCCGAACTTTGAAAGTCCCCCCAACATGCCCCATTCACTTGCTCCATTTGCTATCATATTTCTCTCATTCCAGGTAAGACCCATAGCACGCACCCCAATTCTATAGAAAAAATCCAAAAGTTCAAGGCTCATCTCTATAGGCTCTCCACCTTCTATGCTCAGAAGAGCACCTATCTTATCATTTCCTTTTATTTTCTCTAAATCACTAAGATTTTTTATAAGTACAAGATCTTCTCTATTTTTTTCATATTCTTTGTAAAATCTTTCAATAATATGTATAGCTTGGCTTAGAGCAAGAGAGGGCTTATACTGAGATTCTACAAAGATAGCAAAAAATTGCAATTTTACATTTCCTTCTTTTAACCTAGGGATATCTACATGCCCCAATTCTAATCTTTTCCCTAAGTCTATATTATCTTTTATGCATCTTAATAATACATCAGTATGTGCATCTACTGTAAAATATTTAACCATGCTTAGTTTACCTCCTCCTTTAATCTAAATAGAAGTTTAACACAAAAATATTTTAATAGTCAATTATTATATAAAATAAAAAAAATATTCAAATATAACTTGACAATCTCAGAAAATTAAGTTAAAATTTCACCAGAAAGTTAGTAAAAATTTTTATTTAAAGAAGGTGAGGACAAACATGAACTATCAGAGCACTATTCTATTAAAGCTAAATGGTATAATGAATAGTTTAACTCCAAGAGAAAAGAAAGTAGCAGAGTATATTTTGAAAAGACCTGAAGATGTAATTCACTTCTCTATTACAGAATTTGCAGAAAATGCAGGAATAAGCGAAAGTACAATCTATAGGCTGGTACGGAGATTAAAGTTTACAGGTTATCAAGAGTTTAAAATTGAGCTTGCTAAGGAACTTGCATCCCCTCTCATTAATGTAAATGAGGAAATTGGACCAGAAGACTCGACAAGAGATATAGCAACAAAAGTGATAAATTCTAACATAGAGTCCTTGAAAAATACGCTCCAAATACTCGACCCTAAAGAACTGGAAAAAGTTACAGAGGCTATAATGAAAGCAAGACGAATTGTAACCTTAGGCGTAGGAAGTTCAGGAGTAATTGCTCAAGAAGCAGCAAATAAGCTAATAAGACTTGGTCTTTCAGCATCTGCATATAACGATACTCATATGCAGATAATTGTTTGCTCTCTATTAAACGAAAATGATGTAGTAATTGGAATATCACATAGTGGAAATCTAAAAGATATAATAAGGGCATTAGAGGTGGCAAAAGAGGCAGGAGCAACTACAGTATGCATAACTAATAATATAAATTCCCCTATTACGAAGGTGTCAGAATATAAACTTTATACTGCAGTTCCTCAAGAGCTCTCATATGGAGATGTGCTTTCATCAAGAATTGCAGAACTAACCGTAATTGACATTTTATATTCTATAATCGCTATAAAGAATCTAGAAGAAAGTAAGGAAAAAGTCAAAAAGATAGAAGAAGCCCTGGAAGAAGAAAAATTGCAACCATAATAAATAAAAAAGGGAGGCAGAGCCTCCCTTTTTTATTGGGTAATTTCAATACTTCCCTTATTTCCAAAACCTTTTATCTTTGGATCATACATAAGGGTAAGGTGTGAAGGAAGTATATTAAATTTTCCTTTCATTCTGGCACGTGCAATATAGCTAAACTTTGATATACCCTTAGGGATATAATCTACAAAGAAAACTACTCTATTTTTTCTATATTCCTTATATATATACCAATATAGATCCTCTTCTTCCGTATTTTCTTCCTCGTCTGCAATATTATAATTCCAGTCATCTTTTATATATTCAAATCCTGCAGGTCTTGGAACCTCTATTATCACATTGTAATACTCATGCGGAGAATTTATCTCTATCTCTGAAAGGATAGTATCATTTAGTTTTATATTACCATCTATTTTTTCCTTAGAAAAAATTCGTTTCTTCTCCATTACATGGGATATTAACCTGTAATATTTTACATCAATTCCTATATTGGATTCTTCGGGTGCACTATCTTTCCAGTAATCAAGGTATACTCGATAATATCCTACTCCTCTTCCTTCTTTCTGAATCTCTATATTATCTATGTTCCCTATCTCTTTAATATCCAGTGGTATAGTAATAGTCTTTCCCTTGGTTCCATTATACTTTAGAATCTTATTACCTACTTTAATAGTAAATGCCCAGGCATCTATCCGATCCCTCTTTTGTTTTAAATAATCTGCTAAAAACAAGAGGGATATAGCTGTAGTTTTAGTATTTATCCAATTATCCCCTGTTTTGTAATCTAAAAGATAGCGAGCTATATCATCAAGTAAAGGGTTAGATGGTGAGATGGAAAGTAGTACAAAACCTATCCAGGAAGTGGTCTCTACATCTGTAATATAAAGATAATCTTGATTGTAGCCTTCCCAATATATATAACCATTACTACTTTTCTTTCTATTCTCTATCTCATACATAGATTGGTCTAACAGCTCTTTCTCTCCCAGATTCTTAAAAGCAAGAGCTATATATGCCAATGTAATAGATGGAACCTCTTTATCGGCCCTTATATCTTCAAATGTATCTATAGACAGCTTTTCTATGAGTTTTCTTTCATCTTGATGACTTCCCTTCCACAGTGTAAGCATATATAATACAAATCCCTTTTCAGGATGTGAAAGATCATCAAATACATCCTCCTGGCTTACCTGATTCATAAGATATTCATATCCTCTACTAAGGGCATTATCTGAAACAAGATATCCATTATCTTTTAGTAATTCCAGACCAAATAATACATATGCAGTTTGTATAGGAGAACTATCATCAAATTCCCACCATCCCCATCCACCATCATCATGTTGATATCTATACAACTTCCTCATACCTTTTATAATCATCTTATCGAGCTCTTCAAATCCCTTAGGGTGAAGATTATAGAG
>JALVIU010000069.1 GCA_027028665.1 Candidatus Atribacteria bacterium
CAATGGCTTTATCGTATTTGTTCTCTTTCATATAAGATATACCCAGATAAAAATAAAGATGGGGGTCATCGGGTCTTAATCTTCTTAATCTCTCAAGAGTTATTATTGTATTTTCTATATCACCTTTATTATAATAACACATTGCCATATTAAACATTGCATTGAAATCACTATACATCTTAAGGAATTTTTTATAATAACCAATGGCCTTATCATACTTTCTAAGAAACTGATACACCTTTCCCAGATAGAATGTGGATAGGGGATCATATGGATCAAGATAGTTTGCTATAACGACTTTCCTGAACCCCTCTTTTACCATGGGTATAGGGTCATCTGCCTTTATACTTCTAAGAAGTGTGATCTTTCCTTTGCCCAAATACATCCTTGCTATATATGCCTTTATACTATATCCAAATAGAAAACTTATCATTATTATGAGGGTAAAATACAAAACTATAACACCTGCCCTGGATCTTAGCTCTATCTTTTTCTCTCCCTCTCCTACAATAAGGCCTACGAATAATGAAAAATAAAGCATGCTTGCCGCAAGGTGAAGGGGAAAGCTTACAAGGGAGTGTATGAGAAATATTATAATACCTGATGTAATTGATATGTAAAACAAATCCCCTGTTTTTTTGATTTTTTCTATACCTTTTATAAGGATAAGATAGATAATATACAAAAACACCAGAAATCCAAATATCCCTGTCTCTGAAAATACCTGTAAATATTCATTGTGCGCCCTTTTTGCATTATATGCATGCTTTTTTCCTGCCTGTTTTTCAAGAAGTTTGCTTTGATAAAATGGATAGAAGTAACCAAATCTTCCTGGAGCTACACCCTTTATAGGATGGGTCTTTATCATAAGGAGTGCTACCTTCCAGAATACTATACGCTGTGAAATAGAACCACCATTTTCTGTACCTGATAAAAATTCCTTTGTATTTTCGAGTTTCGTCCATATTGGAAGTCTTCTCTGGTTAAGGGGGTTTGGTGTAGAGTATATAATACTTACAACTATCATAACCAGAATAGCTATTACAAGAGGTTTCACAATATGCTGGCCTGCCTTTTTCGCCCACCAAAAAAACAGTGCGAAACCTACAAAAAACCCAAGAAGTGCACCCCTTGCCCCAAGCATTATAAGAGCAGTATAAGATATTCCAAAAAGTATGGCACCCAGAAGTTGTCTTTTAAATATCTTCTTTATAAAAAAAGGCATGTTTATTGCGATAAAGTCAGCAGCAAAATTGGGATTCCCAAAAAAGGAAAGAATTTCTTTATTTTTTGGCACAAATACAAGATAGTAGCCGTAAAATTGAAATATTGCATAAACAGAAACTATGCTTACTATCCATATAATAAGTTTTTCGATAATAGGAAAATCCTCATCCTGGATAAGATTTCTCCACATGTAAAAAAGAGAGAAAAAAGCAAAAAACAAAAAATAATACCTTATAGACTGTATAGGATTATCAGAAAGTATAATCCCTATTATGACAATAACCCCATAAAGATAGAGGCTAAGGTCTATTTTATCTTTGAGTATGTAGAGGCTTCTCTCTTTCAATCTATTAAATAAATATATAAAGAGGATGATAGGTATAGCTACTGCAAGATCTAAGAACTTTACATCATTTATATATGGTACACTTATAGAAAAATGAAACGGTACAATTACCAAAAGTAAATAAAGTAATCTTTTCGCCCAGAGAATTTTCTTCACCTCTTAGTATTTTTTTATATTATACCATAGAAGTATTATTACGAGAGAGAAACCTTTTGTGGATAAAGAGTATTATCACAATACCAAGAAGTGCAAGTAAATTTGTGAGGATATTGGGCTTTATAAGGGTAAGTATAAGAATAAATATTCCTATTCTTCCCAGGATATGAAGTCTTCCTCCTCCAAACCAACCTTCAAGGGATATAGCGAGGAATAGGATACCCATTATAGCAATAATCGAATAGATGATAATATCTATTATGTTTCCCTGTAACAAAAGGGATGGGTTAAATACAAACATAAATGGGACAAAAAAGCCTGCAAGTCCAAGCTTCCACGCCATATATCCTGTCTTCATGGCATTTGTACCTGCTATTCCACTTGCTGCATATGCAGAAAGCGCAACAGGTGGTGTAATAAATGAAAGTACAGCAAAATAAAGTACGAAAAGATGTGCAGGTAAAAGGCCGATACCGAGTTTCAAAATTACAGGTACTGTGAGTATAGATGTAATAATATATGCAGCGGTAGTAGGCACCCCCATACCGAGGATTATACATGCAACCATGGATAATACAAGTGTACCCAGGAGATTACCATGTGCAATCTGAATGATCACCTTGGAGAAAAATACACCCAGGCCAGTAAGTGATACAATTCCTATTACAAGACCTGCTGTTGCAGATGCGGCAACTACAGGTACCATAGTAATTGTACCAGCTTTTAAGGCATCTAAGATCTCTCTCCATGGTATATATCGTGTCTTTATATACTTTTCTAATATCCCTACAATAAGTGTGGCTATAACAGTATAGACACCTGCCTTGGATGGGCTTGCCTTAAGTATCATAAGTTCATAAATCAAAATAGTAATAGGAATGATAAGATGCAATCCCTCTCCAAGTGTCCTCCAAAATGGGGGTGTTTCACTTTTTGGTATTCCCTCAAGCCCTTCCTTATCTGCTTCAAGATATACCATAATCCCTATGGAGAGAAAGTATAAGAATGCAGGAATAAATGCAGATACAGCGATCTTCCAGTATGGTATATCTGTCATATCTGACATAACAAATGCCGCAACCCCCATAACAGGTGGCATAAACTGCCCTCCAGTAGATGAAACTGCCTCCACCGCAGCCGCAAATAAAGGTCTATATCCTGTCTTTTTCATAAGAGGAATAGTAAATGTACCTGTAGTTACTACATTGCTAACTGAGGAACCAGATATCATACCCATCAGGGCACTTGATATAACAGATGTAAGGGCAGGTCCTCCCTTTATATGCCCTGCCAAAGAATAGGCAAGCTTAATAAAAAACTCTCCACCACCTAATTTATCTAAAAATGCACCAAATATGATAAATACAATAACAAAGGTAGCACATGCACCAAGTGGTATGCTAAATATACCCTCTGTAGTCCAGAAAAGATACTCAGAGAGGTCAAAAAGCGTATAACCTTTGTGGTTTAGATCCCCTGGTAGATATGGACCAAATATAGCATACCCCAGAAATAAAAGAGCAACAATCACGATAGGCATTCCCACACTTCGCCTTGTAAGTTCCAATGTGACAACCATTGCTATTATGCCAAATATAAGTTCAAAGGTTGTAGGTCCCCACACCCCTCTATTTAGCACTCTGGACGGCATAACTGCAATGAAAAAATATATACCTGATGCAAGAAATACTATAGCCAGAATAAGATCATATATTGGTACCTTTTCTTTGCTCAAATTTCTCTTTTTACCGTTTATGGAATAAAGGACAAATCCAATAAATAAAGATGCAAAAAAGAGGATGCCCCTCTGCTGAAGGGGAGAGAGGGCACCATAGAAGGCACTATAGAGATAATACAAAGATACACCTATTGCTGTAATTGTAATAAGGTAATTTATGCTCTTTTTCATATTAAAAGGGTAAGGGCAGACATCTCGTCTGCCCTATCTTTGGTTATTTATTGTATTCTGGTGGATATAGGAAATCTGCAATCTTAAATCCCTTTTCTTTAAAGTATTTTATAGCTCCTGGGTGAAGCGGAATTGCTGCACCTTTTAGGGCATTTTCAAGCGTTACATATTTTTTCACAGAAGCGCTTGCATCCTTCCACTCATCTCTGTATTTGTATAGAGTATCTAATATTTTGTATATATCATCTTCTGTAAACCCTGCATCTTTCGTGGTATACATAAATACAACAATAGATGCTGTTGTAACAGGATAATCTACTCCACGATAGGTACCAGCTGGAATAACATTTTTATTGAAAAATGGGAATTTCTTATAGAGGTTATCATCATCTAAAGAAATCATGCGTACATTAAATGATGTGGTAAGATCTCTGAAGGCAGCAGACTTCAAAGGATGTGTTGCTATCATAGCATCTATTGTCCCATCTTTAAGTGCAGCTACTGCATCTTTTTCTCTTAAGAAAAATGGTTTTATATCTTTGTAAGTAATACCATAGTATTCAAGTATCAGCCTTGCGTCTATCTCTCCCCCACTTCCTGCAGCACCTACACTTACTCTCTTCCCTTTGAAGTCCTTTATACTTTTTATATCACTATTTGCAGGTACGAATATCTGAAGCCAACCAGATAGCGTACCAAAGAGGGAACGAAGCTGTGTAATCTTCTTACCTTTAAAAGGACCAAGTCCATTGTATGCAAACCATGCTATATCGTTTTGTGCAATACCCCATTCTACCTTTCCAAGGCTTAGGTTTCTAATATTTGCCAGGGAACCTGCGGAAGACTCTGCAGATGCCTTAAACTCTGGTAGGTGCTTGTTTATGGTCTCTGCCATAAGTACACCCATTGGATACAAAGATCCAGATGTACCAGCTGTAGCAATTCTAAATCTCTTAACAGCAAATGCATTTGCAGATACTAAAACCAAAGTCAAAACTAACAAAACTACCAAAAACTTCCTCATAAAACATACCTCCCTTCTTTATTTTATCTCTTTTACCCTTTCTATTTTTGCACCCAATGAGGTCATTACCTCATAAAAGTTAGGGAAAGAGATACGTATATATTCTGCATCATCTATTACAGTATTACCCTTTGCTACAAGCCCTGCAACAGCTGTTGCCATAACTATACGGTGATCTGTATGCCCATCTATACGGGTACCATATAGATCTGATTTATATATTACCATACTATTTTCATATTCTTCTATTTTGGCTCCCATTTTCCTAAGTTCCATCGCTATAGTCTTTGCCCTATCTGTCTCTTTTAATCTGGCTGCACCAAGATTCTTAAGTACTGTCTTACCCTCTGCCTGGGTACCTAAAACAGAGAGGATGGGTGGTGCATCGGGTAGGTCTCTGCAGTCGATCTCTATGCCCTTTAAAGTCTTACCACCCTTTATTTTGATTCCGTCTTTTCCATTATTCTTTACCTCAATATCTGCACCCATCTCTTTTAGTATATCTATTATAGCCTTATCTCCCTGATAATCTGTGGTATCAAGGCCATACAGTGTAATATCTGAATCTGTAATTGCAGCAGCAACAATGGGGAAACATGCAGACTCCCAATCTGACGGAATTTTGTATTCAAAGGGTTTGTATCTTTGTCCACCATATAGATAAAACCTTTCCATTTCCTCTTCTCTATATTCTATCCCTGTCCTTTTTAGCCAACCAAGAGTCATCCTTATATATGGCCTTTCCTGAAGGTTTTCCACATATATCTCTGTATCTTCTGGTGCAAGAGGGGTATTTATGAGAAGCGGGGAAAGCCATTGAGAATTTACTCCAGGGAGCTTAGTTTTACCACCACGTATAGGCCCCTTTACGACCACAGGCTGGGATCCATCACCTCTTACCGAAAAAGCCTTACCTCCAAGGTCACCTATGGCTTCAAGCAAAGGGCCAGAAGGACGTCTTCTTATCTGGTGATCCCCTGTAATTACCGTATAACCCTCTTTCACCAAAGACGCGGTACCTATCGCCATATATGTGGTAGTTCCAGAGTTTCCTGTGTTTAGTACATCATTGGGAAGTTTTGGATTTTTCCAGGATCCCCGTATTATCCATTTATCTTCTTCCAGCGAGA